>JACCXN010000001.1 GCA_013696965.1 Bacteroidota bacterium
AAGTTACAGAAGGTTAAGTAAAGATTTTGAATATCATACTGATACAAGTGAAACTATGATACAATTAGCAATGATTCGACTAATGCTTAATAGAATTAAAAATTAAATTCAAAACAGTTTCTTAATTAATCAGAAAGTTATCTGATTTTTTCAGACCTTGTTGAAAACTAGGCCCCGCGCTAGTGCTGAAAATTATTTTCTCCTCCTTAAATTCAAAGTTTCTCCAACTTTTACTTGATCTCCTTCAATTAAATTGTTGTAACGGTAAAGCTTTTTTAATTTAACAGCATGTTGTTGTGAAACAGAGCGCAGGGTTTCCCCTTTTTTTACAACATGTGTTTGCTCATTGGCTTTGTTTCTTTTTGGCTGTAAGTAAATTACATCACCCGCTTTTATTTGTTCAGCTTTGCCAAGGTCATTGTATTTTAATATTTGCCAGGGGGCCATATCCAAAGTCTTGGCTATTTTAAAAGGGGAGTCTCCATGCCTTGCAATAATAAACTTTACATTGTTTTTAAGGGAAATGTTCAATGCAACTCCAATAGGCTTTGTAGCAGTTATTGGAGTTGATTTTTGAGTGAAAGAAGGAATTTCACTTAATTTATCATACTTGTTAAGATTGTTGTCTTCAATTAAGCGGATCAATAATTCCGCATACCTTGGGTTGGTGGCGTATCCCGCCTTTTTTAAACCGTGTGCCCAACCTTCATAATCCGAAACAGTTAGTTCAAACAAAGGTTTATACCAACTCCTGGTTTTTAAAAACTCAGAATGGTCACGAAAAGATTCTTGCGCAGAATGGTATTTTCTAAAACATTCATTTCTTGTATCATCATCCTGGATAAAAGTAGGCCCATTCCACCCTTTATGGCATTTTATGCCGAAATGATTGTTTGCATACCGGGCAAGAGGACTGTTTCCATCACCCGATTCAAGAATTCCCTGGGCAAGAGTAATGCTTGCAGGTATTCCGCTGGCATGCATTTCTTTGATGGCTTCCTCACTGTACCTTTCGATATATTCCTTCCTGGTCATTTTTGATTCCGAAGGTTGAGCTTCGGAATTGATTGCTAAAAATACAATCAAGGCTGTAAGAATTGGTGCAGAAATTCTAATTATCATTCGGTTTTATAGATTCTTAAGCATAAAATGTTAATGCTTAAATTGTTGCCTAATTTGCAAATATAAAAATGTTTTCCTCTTCCTGTTTTTATTATTTGCCAAGTTGTTGACACCTGATTGTTTATTTTGAATCTGAACTTTAAGCATACTACGCATTGTATGGCTTTTTTGTTCTGGAAATTTTGCCAACAAATTCAGGGTGGTTGTTATCTTCTTTCCAGGGAATACGGGTTTATGCAATTAAACAAAGTCAGGTTCTCTGAATGTGGCCTTATTGGTATTGTTGCTTACAAAAACATGAAACGGTACTGTTTTGTTTTTCAAATAAAACCGTTTAATATCCTAGGAATTATGTAATTTTTTTAAACTATTTTGTAACAAATTTCTTTTAAAAACAGCCCACCTTTGTTTTATAATTTAATTGTTACTCATTAAAATTAAAGAAAATGAAAAATCCACTTTTATTTGCATCGGCCCTGGCATTAGTAGTTACTTCAATGGTATCTTGTAAAAAAGAATACACTTGTGAATGTTCAAAAACATACACCAGTGGCTCTGGTACAACTACAAAAGATTATTCTGTTTATACATATAAAGAGAACAGGGTAAGGGCTGAGGAAAGATGTAATGCAAATTCTGCTACAGGTTCCGATATTTGGGGTGATTATAGCATTAATTGCCAGATTAGATAATATTTCAATTTTAATAATACCTGTTATTATTTTACCTCATTCATTTGGTGAAATAATAACAGGTATTAAACTTTTCTAAATTGATTTTATTCGCTAGGTATCCGTGTTTAACCCAAAGCTAGAATAGGCGTTTAGTCAAATAATCTGTAAACTAATTTGGAATAGATTTAGATTTTTAAATGCCCAAACCTGGCTAAGAGATTATTCTAATCCTTAATTCACAGGGAGGTATTAATGTTTATTTTTTTTATACTAATGCTTCCGCCTGAATTTAAGGTGAGAAAATAAATGCCACTTGCGGGATTAACAAGCTTTATATGTTTTTCCCTTGTGCCTGGTTTTAAAATAGCGGAGTATATTACCTTTCCTCCCAAATCACTTAGGTAAATTTCAGAGCCGGGATTATCTTCAGGTATTTTAACAGTAAAATTTCCATTGTTTGGATTTGGATACAGCTTCATTTCTGTTGCCACTGCTTTTACAATTCCTGTTGTTGTCATGTTGTAATTGTCTGATAATTCTGAAAAACAAGTATTGTTTGATTGAACCCTTACAGTGTAAATTCCTGCATCATTTACGGTTATTTCCTGAGAATTGTTGGGGAGAACAACACCATTAAAACTCCATTCATAGACAATGCCGGGTTCAGAACAATGCAGGGTGTTTCCATTTATTAGAATGATTTCAGGCTTAGCAGGAATTTCCAAAATACGTGCCAGGGCAGGAGATCTTAAACTATAACATTTGCCATTGAAATCAGAAACGTAATAAGTTGTACTTGAATTTAGCACAGGAGTTGTAAAAACAGGGCCGGAATTAATAGAATTAGTTGTTGTGTTGTTTTCGTACCAATTTGGATTGCTTGCACCTAAAGAAGAAAGTGTTAAACTTCCCGGACCACAGCATTCTGCTCCGAAAGACTGAGGAGCGCTTGGAATTGGGTTTATAATTGCTTTTACTTTTGTTCGAATGCTTTCATTTGCTCCGTCAAAATTTGCAACATAAAAGGAATCCGTCTGGTTTATTATGGGGGTGGTATAGTTTGCTCCGGTAAAAAGAAGATTTCCTCCGGTGAAATTTTTATACCAACGGTAATTTATTCCTCCTGTTGCTGTCAATAACAGAGTGCCGCTTCCACAACGTTCCTTGTTAACTGCTATGGGAGGAGCAAGGGTGGTAGTGGAGGGGGAAGATAGTTCTAATACGGTAACAGACAAGGCTGGAAGAGACAAAGTAGCACTAGTGCCGTTTAAGGTTACAGTTCCATTTTGTGTAAAGGAAGGCGAAACATCCGAATCCGCTGTTCCTTTCATTTCCCATCTCTTTCCGCTTGCATTTGAAATAAAACCTGAAATGGATAAATTCACTGTTTGTGCGCTTCTTTCTTTATTGATGATAAAAACATTTAGTTTGTTGTTAGCCTGGTGGTGGCTTGCAAAACTTCTTGTTTGGGTTGTCCCACTAGATTGTACCATGCTTTGCAGCAGAAATTTACCCCATAAAGACATGGCTATTCCATTTGCATTAAATCCTCCATTTTTATTCAAAGCATCATAAATATGGTAGGGCTGAGTGCTATTGTTTATCCAGCGGGTATTCCAGAAAAATGAACCTTCAACTTTTGGATGCTTTAGTTGCTCACCCAATATTTCAAAAGCCACTAAAGCATGACCAAGATCGTTGTTGTTTGGCCATTGTCCAGACCAATCCATTGAATTGAACTCAGTAACAAGAACTTTAATCCGGTTTCTTTCCGAAACAGGTGCGTACTGGTTTATGGAATTGGCCGCAGTATTAACAGCCCCTGTAAGAGAAGGAGTACGGGTACGATAGTAATCATAGCCACCTGTATATTGATAAGCAGGGTAACTGCTTACGCCTAAATAATCAATATGGGCAGCAGCCAAAGGTAGCACAGTTTGCCACCAGGTGGACTTTTCGCCATTTGCTATTATTTTTATACTTGGGTCTATTGCTTTTAAGGCTTGTGAAAATTCAATTACATCAGTACCGTATTGGCTTGCAGTAACGCATCCGTTGTATGCACAGTTGTAACTTTCATTGCCAATCATCCAGTATTTTATTTTGTGGCCTTTTATGATATTAGCATACTTCACCCATTCCTGGGCATTTTTTATTAATTGTGCTTTCGTTGGAATTGTTCCGCAACTCGCTGCCTTATACATGCAATCATAAGGAACAACAATAAGCGGTTGAGCTCCTACAGCATTACACATAATCATGAATTCATCAAAATCAAGTGTAAGAGCTTTGTAGGTTTTCCAATCTGTATTCATCCAACGTGATTCTCCTGAGGGCCATTCACAACTTCCGGGTCGAGTAGCAGTTGGACGGGGCTTGTCCCAGGGTGAAACCGACCAAAAATAGCTATCTGCTTTTTCACCCCCTGGATACCTTAAGAATTTCACGCCCATGTCCTGTAATGCCTGAGTAGTGCTTTTTGCTGGTGTGGGCGATAAAAAAGAATCATCCATCAAATGGTTCATGTTTATGCCAACAGGGTGATTGGAAACATTATTTAAAACAGTTCCAACATTTACAGAAATAGTATGCTGTGCATAAACGCCAGATGCAAAAAGAAAAATAAGCGAAAAAATACAGTTGCATTTCATTTTGTAAGGAATTAATGAAAGCCTGTTTCTTTGTAAAACAGCCTAGGTAAAGGGTTTGTATGAGTTTTTACTTTAACTTTTCATTGGATTAGTTATTGCAGGAAAAATGAAATTAAGCAGAATTGAGAAAAAAAAGAGGCCTTTCAGATTTTTCTGAAAGGCCTCTTTTAGGGTTTGCTTATTAGGCAATAAAAAGCTTAACGAATGATAAAAAGAAAAATTAAATTACAATGGATTTATCCTTTTAAGTAGAATTTATTTAAGTATATATCTTGCAGAAATACTTCCATCAATGAAACCTCTACCCCAATAATTGAAATAAAAATAAGGCATTAAATCTAAACTTACAGTAAAAGGAACTTCATTGAATTTATACTCTAAACCACCAATGCCCACTATACCTATAGCAGTAAAAACAGTATTAGGATAATAATAATTATTGCATTTTGGATTATTTGGATCATTGCAATTACCATAATTGTTATATAAGTATCTATGCCTGTAAAAGCCAACTCTGGCCCCTCCACCATAAACCCATGTAAGTTCGCTTACATCAAATGCATTGCCTTTATGCAATTCATACATACCGGTTATGGAAATGCCACGCCATTGAGTCCCTATCACACCTTCCAGGGCCGCATTGCTGCTGATGAAATGTTTAATGGAAAATCCGGATGTTAAACCACCCCTTAATCCTATAGCGGTAGTATAGCCAAAATCACCGGAGGGAGTTAAACTATTTGAAGCATTTAAAATTGATCTTTTCCGGGTATCCATTGAAAAAGCTTTTGTTTGTTTCTTTTCAGTAGAAAAATAGTTTGCATCTGCATCGGTTTTTCTACCTGGTATTTCATTTGTCAGTTCTCCTTGATTTTTGATTGTTTCAGTTTCGGAATGAATTGGATTGGAAGTTATCTCATTATGAATTGATCCAGATCCACTCCTTAATTGCATTTCATTTTCCGAATAAATAAAATTTGTATGAGCATTTCCTGAACTACCTATTAAAAGTAAAGAAAATGTTATCAGGGTTATTATGTACGTTTTCATGGTCTTATGTTTTTAGTTAGTAGCTTTCATTAATTAGGATACTATTACAAAGAAAATAAAATTTTTGAAAATTAACGGTTAAAATAATAGTTTTTTATTCAAGAGCTATTCTTTGTTTTGCGTATACTCATGGTGTTTAGTATGTGTTTTTTAAATTGAAAAGCATGAAATATTTCCTTCTTTCAGTTTATTTTCAGGTACTTCAACAGCCGATTTATTTATAATTTCAGGTATTATTAAAATCCATTGCTTTTTCACCTTTGGATGAAAACTTCGGATGTGGTTTTTTTAATTGACTGGGTGTTATTTGAAAAAAACATTGGCCCATATTTAAGCATCGATGAAACGGCATTGTCGCAAGGAGAGCTTTATACAGTTGTTACTAATAAAGAAGCAAAAGGAAAGAAAGGAGCTCGTTGCTAGGAAAATCCTGAATGGTCATTTCATCATAGAAACCTTTTGACGTTAGTTTATGATGTGAATATTCTTCTGGAATAGTATTCTTTTCTTCCAAATGAATATGATAAGATTTTTCAAGAGGATCTATTTTGGCAATCTTAAAAAATTCCAAGATCCCTTCTGGCAAAATCAAGTTTGCCAAGCTGTGGTTTTCATCTCTTTGCACGTAGAATATTTTTTGCAAAGAAATGATTTTTGTTCATTCCCCCCAACTTTTCCGCTTGATCC
>JACCXN010000002.1 GCA_013696965.1 Bacteroidota bacterium
ATTTCGCTACCTTAGGACCGTTATAGTTACGGCCGCCGTTTACTGGGGCTTCAATTCAAAGCTTCTCCCTTGCGGGATGACCTCTCCTTTTAACCTTCCAGCACCGGGCAGGTGTCAGGCCTTATACATCATCTTGCGATTTAGCAAAGCCATGTGTTTTTGATAAACAGTCGCCTGGGCCATTTCACTGCGGCCCCCGTTGCCGGGGGCACCCTTTTTCCCGAAGTTACAGGGTTAATTTGCCGAGTTCCTTAGCCATGATTCACTCGAGCGCCTTAGAATTCTCTTCTTGACTACCTGTGTCGGTTTGTGGTACGAGCTGTATATATCTGAAGCTTAGAGGTTTTTCTTGGAAGCATGTTTAGGGTCATTATCCACGCACCCGAAGGTTTGTGGTACTATCACCGTTCAGCAAGTCTGGCGGATTTACCTACCAAACCTATACCTACAGGCTTCAACGTACTATTCCGTCAGTACGCAGACCTTTCACTTCTCCGTCACCCCATCGCAATATATACAGGTACAGGAATATTAACCTGTTGTCCATCGACTACGCCATTCGGCTTCGCCTTAGGTCCCGACTAACCCTGATCCGATTAGCGTTGATCAGGAAACCTTAGTCTATCGGCGTGCGGGTTTCTCGCCCGCATTATCGTTACTTATGCCTACATTTGCTTTTCCAGATGCTCCAGCAAACCTGACGGTTCACCTTCTACGCGGCTGGAATGCTCCCCTACCATTTCAATAAATTGAAATCCATAGCTTCGGTAGTATGTTTTATGCCCGATTATTATCCACGCCCAATCGCTCGACTAGTGAGCTGTTACGCACTCTTTAAATGAATGGCTGCTTCCAAGCCAACATCCTAGCTGTCTGTGCGATCGGACCACGTTAGATCAACTTAACATACATTTGGGGACCTTAGCTGATGGTCTGGGTTCTTTCCCTCTCGGCTCTGGACCTTAGCACCCAAAGCCTCACTCCCGAGTATATTTTATAGCATTCGGAGTTTGTCAGGGTTTGGTAGGCGGTGAAGCCCCCTAGCCCTATCAGTAGCTCTACCTCTATAAAACTCAACCTCGAGGCTGTTCCTAAAAACATTTCGGGGAGTACGAGCTATTTCCCAGTTTGATTAGCCTTTCACCCCTACCCACAACTCATCCAAAAACTTTTCAACGTTTACTGGTTCGGTCCTCCAGACGGTGTTACCCGCCTTTCAACCTGGTCATGGGTAGATCACAAGGTTTCGCGTCTACCCCCTCTGACTATACGCCCTATTCAGACTCGCTTTCGCTTCGGCTCCATTCTTTAAAGAATTTAACCTTGCCAGAGAGGAGTAACTCGTAGGCTCATTATGCAAAAGGCACGCAGTCATCCCGATAAATCGGGACTCCTACCGCTTGTAAGCGCACGGTTTCAGGTACTATTTCACTCCCCTGTTCGGGGTGCTTTTCACCTTTCCCTCACGGTACTAGTTCACTATCGGTCTCTCATGTGTATTTAGCCTTACCGGATGGTGCCGGCAGATTCCCACAAGGCGTCTCCGACCCCGTGGTACTCAGGATACTGCTAGGTATTAAAAACATTTTGTATACAAGGCTTTCACTTCCTATGGCTTACCTTTCCAGGTAATTCTACTATGCTTTTAAAGTCCACGTTGCAGTCCTACAACCCCTGGATGGCCGTAACCACCCAGGTTTGGGCTATTTCCCGTTCGCTCGCCACTACTTAGGAAATCACTTTTGTTTTCTTTTCCTCCGGGTACTTAGATGTTTCAGTTCTCCGGGTTTGCTTCCCTTGCGGGATTCTAGATCTTCAATCTAGAGGGTTGCCCCATTCAGAAATTTACGGATCAAAGGTTATTTGCACCTCCCCGTAACTTATCGCAGCTTATCACGTCTTTCTTCGCCAATGAGAGCCAAGGCATCCACCATGCGCCCTTAATTACTTT
Source organism: Bacteroidota bacterium (assembly GCA_013696965.1). Lineage (NCBI taxonomy): Bacteria > Pseudomonadati > Bacteroidota > Bacteroidota bacterium. The sequence goes on from JACCXN010000002.1 coordinate 1,952, forward strand.
CTTGTTACTTTTATTATACGATATCTCTCTTTCCTGTTAATTAAAACAGGTATTTTCTTTCCAATATGTCAAAGAACATTATCAATTAATCTAATTCAATTCAGATAATCGAAATTATCTAATCAAACCGAAATTGATTCGTGAATTATTTGGAGTTGAACCAATATCAATTTTCATTGACGACTCCCTTTGAGTCTTAATTCTTGTTTTTTATGTAATTAATGATACTCATTTGTATCATTTTGTGGAGAATAACGGATTCGAACCGTTGACCCCCTGCGTGCAAGGCAGGTGCTCTAGCCAGCTGAGCTAATCCCCCGAAACGAATCTAAAACTGTAGTCCCGAGCAGATTTGAACTGCTGACCCCTACATTATCAGTGTAGTGCTCTAACCAGGCTGAGCTACGGGACTAAACATAGTTTAACCTTTGCCCAAATGATT
>JACCXN010000003.1 GCA_013696965.1 Bacteroidota bacterium
CCTGTATGTCTTTGCGCTCTAAAATAACATGTTCGAGAAGAATCTTTTTCCGCGAAACAAGTTCTTGCAAATCCAAATTGAGCGAAGCCACGTCTTTATAAAGTTCATCTTCTGTTTCTTCAAATGACATGAGAACGCCCGGCTCGTTGAAATCGGTGGCACCCTTGATTAGAAAATCAATCCCAAAAAGAGTTTTGCCAGCGCCGGCATTTCCGGTAATTAAAGTGGTTCTGTTTTTCGGGAGCCCGCCTTCGGTAACTTCGTCAAAACCTTTGATGCCGGTGGGGCATTTGGGTAATTTATTACGATTCGTGGTGATTTTTTTCTTGGTTGTTTTTGTCATTTGATTTCGTTTATTTTTTATTAAAATGAAGTCTTCTCCGAAATTTTTTTCAGAAATTTGGAACAGCTTAAAGTTGCGAGAACACCTGTTACCGTTAGGATTGTTTTAGTAGTTCTTTTCATTATTTATAGATTAAGATTTATATTTATTCAGTATGCTGTTGCCCAGTTTTTACGACTGTTGAACTTATAATTATGATCAATATTCAGTTTTTGATTTCCAATTTTAAAAAAAATTTGGAAAAATTTATTTGCTAAATGACGTTTTTATTTCAGTTCAAATGCAATTCGAGGTTTAACAAGTTCCGTTCCTCTAAAGTATTTCCTGTTTATTTAAAGGTAGAGAGAGAGGTAGAGAGAGAGAGAGAGAGTTTCAGGAGTTCTAGTAAGAAAATTTTTGTACAGATTACGGCTTATGAAATTTGGTACAATGTTTTATAAAGGATATTTTTTTACACAAATTGGGGAATTTCAGTAGCATAATATATGCGTTCTAAAAAGTATTCCAAATCAAGAATAATAGCTGAAATCCATTCGAGGAATATCTATTAATTTTTGAAGGTAAATCCAGTCTAATGTATGGAAGAAAATGTTCTTCCTTTCTTAGCTGAGGCAGCGGACTTTATTAATAAACAGGAAGGAGAGATTTGGGTTGAAAGTGAGGTAGGAAAAGGAACTACTTTTCATTTTACCATACCAATTGGAAAATACGACCTACACAGCAACACTTAAAAAGCACCCCCACAACCTTTCCCGACCCATGGGGAAGCAACCGCACCTGCCCCAGAAAGGGGAAAAGAGAAAAAGGGAAACCGGATTCAGGACGCTTATTTTTCACCACTATTTAATCCCGACATCTTAAAATCAGCACACTCCATGTTAGGAGTGAAATATTGGTAATCAAAATTATTCTCTAACAGAGCTTTTGATTGGGCAAATCAATTATAATGGCAGTTCCTTTTTGCAGTTCGGATTTCATTTTTATGTTTCCGCCCAATTTCTTTACAACCTCTTTAACTATATACAAGCCCAGGCCTGAACCTGTGCTTTCCTGTGAGGCTCTGAAAAACATTTCAAATACTTTTTTCTGGTACTTTTTTTCAATACCAATGCCGTTATCTCTAAAAACAATGTGAGCGAAATCCTTATCAACTTCAATTTCAACAGTAATGCATGGTTTTTTTTCGGCAGGATCGGAGTATATTATGGCATTTGAAATAAGGTTGTTCAGTATGATGGATATGCGCCCCCTATCAGAAATAAAAGGGATTATTTGATTTGATTTTACATCCAGGCTGATTTTTTCTGCGCCCTTCATATAGGAATAATTTTCCCATGATTCCGCTATAAGCTCCTCGAAATTAATGAGCGAGGGTTTTATTTCAAGCCTTGAGTTTCTTGAGTATTCAAGAATGGTTTTAATGAAATCGTCCAGTCTTTTAACTGCGTTACTGCCCTTGTTTATCAATATCTTTTGTTGTGCCTGCTCCTTTACATCTTCCATTATATTAAAAAGACCCATAATATTAGTAAGGGGCGCCCTTAAATCATGGGATATGCTGTAAACAAAGCGGTCAAGTTCTGCGTTTATTTTTTTCAGTTCGTAGTTGTTATCCATTAATTGCTGCTGCCATAGCTTTTGTTCTGAAATATCCCTTAAAAAGGCGCTGAAACTGTATTTGCCCGATATGAGGATAGGCGAAATGGCCAATTCTACAGGAAATTCGGTTCCGTTTTTGTGCATTGCCGTAATTTCAATCCGTTTATTTAAAAGCTTTTGTTCACCGGTTTTAAGGAAATGTTTTAATCCTTTCCTGTGAGATTCCCTGTAAACAGGCGGAACTATTAAATTGCTCATGAAGGCGCCTAAGGCTTCTTTTTGGCTATACCCGAAAATGTGCTCAGCCTGCTTGTTCCAGCCAGTTACCTTTCCTTTATCATTCATTTGTATAACAGCGTCAAGGGCTGTATCAATGATTTTACTTGTTATTTGTTCATTTTCATATAGTTTCCTTTCCGCTGTCTTTTGGCCTGAAATATTAATATACATGCCATAGTAACCAAGCAAAATCTCATTGGAAATAAGCAGCGGATACTTTACTAAAAGCACATCAATGGGCTTTTTATCCTTTGTTTGCCGTACCGTTTCCATCTGAATTTTTTTCCTTTGTTGCAGCTTTTGATAAATTCTCCTATATTCTTCCAGCCTTTCTCCCGGAACAATTATATCCAGTTTCTTTCCCCTTATTTCTTCTTCTTTAAAAAGGAACAGTTTTTCAAAACCCGCGTTGACTTTAATAACCCTGTCATCCGGATCACATAGGGCAATGGCAAATGGGGAGGCGTTAAAAAGCACATCAAAGTGATATTTCTGACTTTCTATTACCGCCTGGGCTTTATTCATTTCTGTAACATCCGTAGCAATTTTAAGTATGGCGGTAATATTGTTAAACTTTATAAGCGTGGCTACTATATAAACGTCAATTATTTCGTGGTTCCTGTTTATATTCCTTAAGGTGTATCCTATGTCATTGTCTGGTTTTACTTTCCTTATTGCTTGTTCAACTTTATCATAGTCTTCAGTGGGAACAATGTCATTAAAATGTAGTTTTAACAGTTCTTCATTAGTATAGCCAAATAGTTTTTCTGCCGCAGGGTTGGCTGCCAGAAACCTTAAATCCTCTAATTCAATAATAAGCATGGGTAAGGGGCTTTTTTCAAATACAACCTGCGACCACATTTCGTTATTATTTCCGTTATTATCTCCCTTATTGCTATCCATCATTATTATTGCTATCCTTAATTGTATGTTAATTAATTTAAAGATAATCACAGAAATGATAAAAAAGAAATTTTATTGAAGAAGTTGCCTTAAAAATTCATTTGAAATATTTTCAAAATCCCAAATCCCAAATCCCAAATCCCAAATCCCAAATCCCAAATCCCAAATCCCAAATTCAAAATCCAAAACCCAAAACCCAAAATTGCTGCTCATAAAAACATTACCATAAATAATGAACCTCCCCTTGGATATAGAAATTTTTGCTGACACTTTGATGATGGAGTCCATCTTGCAAAATCTTATATCCAATGCCATTAAGTTTACCCCTGATGGTGGTTACGTTTCAATAAAAGTAAAGGTTAAAGAAGATGAAGAAGGTTTAATAGAAATAAGGGTTAAGGACTCAGGGATTGGAATGACTGAGGAAATCAGAAAAAGCATTTTTGATGAGCGCAAAACAATAACAACTCAAGGCACCAGAAAGGAAGAAGGCTCTGGGGTTGGGGTTAAACTTGTAAAAGAATTTGTAAGAAAGCAGGGAGGCTCTCTTTGGGTAGAAAGTGAAACCAGGAGAAGGAAGTTGCTTCGCTTTTTCTGTACCTCAGGCAAAAGGAAAGATAAGTTCCCAAAGGACAAAATTTTCAGGTTTTTAATAAAGGATGGGCTCATTAGCATGTTATCTGGCAGGAGCTGTATGAATACCTCGAGGAGCAGATTACGGTCGATTTTGGCAATAATACCCCTACTCAATTCCATTTTGCCTTTAATTTACCGAACTATTTGACTAATTGAATTTTGTCAACTGCTTTTGGAATAATGCTTTTGAGGAATGGTTGGCAAATCTGTAAATTTTGCTTAAATTCACTTTATCATTGAATTTTGTATATTAAAATCTATAATATCAACTTTATAGTTGCGTTTATTAAAAAAATGGCATTAGCTTTGCAGCGTAAAACAAAAAAATGAGCATTGAAGCAAAAGTAAAGTCATTTTTAAAAGACTTTAAGGAAAAGAAGTTTTGGGATGTGCTCTTTAGAGACGACAGGGGCAAAAATGCACAGGCGCTGATCGATTTGGAACTTCGCCCTTTGGAGCGAAAAGCAATGCTGGAGGGCCTTGAAACAAAAGACTACAGCGAAGGGCCTCTAAAAGAAATACTGTATGGAGGTGCCGCTATGTGGGTATTTGGCAAAACAATACGAAAAAAGGAAGTTTACATTAAAATTACAATGGGTGCAATGGGAAGTAGCGTAATCTGTATTTCCTTTCACCTTGCTCAATACAAAATGCAGTATCCTTTAAAATGAAAGCTATGAAATTGCCAACAGTATACAAAACCGCGGGTGAATAAAGTGCGAAATTAAAGATTCGTGAATACAATTAAAAAATAATTATGGATGAACAATTCCAGCGACAACGAAAAAACAAATTATACACATATGAAATAGCCATGCACGAACCGTTCACAAACAGCAATGAATATAACATGGCGTATTCCATATGACATTTAAAAAAACAATTATATACATATGAAATAGCCATGCACGAACCGTTCACAAACAGCATTGAATATAACATGGCTATACCAAATGACAGTTAAAAAACAAATGCTTTAGCATTCTTGAGTTCCTTAAAGGAAAAATTAAAAACGAATAAATTATATACATATGAAATAGCCATGCACGAACCGTTCACAAACAGCAATGAATATAACCTGGCTATCCCGATAAATCGGGATGCCATTTAAAAAACAAATGCTTTAGCATTCTTGAGTTCCTTAAAGGAAAAATTAAAAACGAATAAATTATATACATATGAAAATTATCTGTATTGGCCGAAATTATGCTGAACATGCAAAGGAACTTAGCAATGCTGTACCAAAAGAGCCTGTTGTTTTTTTAAAACCAGATACTGCATTACTAAAAAACAGGCAGAGCTTTTATTATCCTGAATTCTCCAGGGAAATTCACCATGAATTGGAATTAGTTATAAAAATAAGCTCCCCAGGTAAAAATATAGAAGAGAAATTTGCACACAAATACTACTCAGAAATAAGCCTGGGAATAGATTTCACTGCCCGTGACCTGCAACAAGAATGCAAAGAAAAAGGATTACCATGGGAAAAAGCGAAAGCTTTTGACAGTTCTGCTCCCATAGGGGCTTTTGTCTCTAAGGATTCTTTTAATGATTTAAAGGATCTTAATTTCCATCTTAATATAAATGGCAATACCGTGCAAAAGGGAAATTCAAAGGATATGATTTTTACAATTGATTCAATTATTTCTTATGTTTCTAAATTTTTCACTTTAAAAAGAGGAGATCTTATTTATACCGGCACACCAGCTGGTGTAGGCCCAGTTAAACAGAATGATCTTTTAGAATGTTTTCTTGAGGGAAATAAATTATTGTCATTTAAAGTTAAATGAATTTATTTTTTTTCTCTTTTTGCAAAGAAAAAACCGCAAAATCAGGTAACAGGATAACGATTGATTTTAGAAGAAAAAAAAAATTAATGTTTAATTATTTTATGGGATTTACGTCCAGAAGGAGAATTATAAATCAATAAATAAAGTCCTGAACTCCATTTTTCACTTTCATCTAAAGTAAATCGACTGAAACTATTCTTCCCGCTTTTAAACTCTTTACTAAAAACATTTTTACCGGAGAAATCAAAAACTTCAATTTTTATTTGCTGTTCCTCTTTTGAAAAATATTCCAGAGTCAATGAATTACTAAAGGGATTAGGAAAGGAACGGAATTCATCATCCTTAGGTTTATTGAATGTAAAAGTATCAGAAATCAACAATGCAGCATTGTTAAAATCGGGAATTCCATGTCCGTAAAGTGAATCAGGGTTATTGTACAAATGGGCACTTTTTTCAATAGCCTCAAAAATTTCAGCTGCTGTTTTTAAAGGATTAACCTGCCAAAGGCAAGCAACAAGACCAGATATAAGTGGAGCTGAAAAAGAGGTTCCATTAGCCGGAAACACTTCACTTGAATGCACTGCAATTATGGTTCCCTGTCCCTGGGCGGTGATATTTGGTTTAACTCTTCCATCAAAAGTAGGGCCTATAGAACTAAAGAAAGCATACACTTGGTTTTCATCAACCCCGCCTACAGCCAATACTTTAAAGCCATCGGCTGGAGCACCAATGTATTTCCAATCAGAAGAACCTGAATTTCCAGCACTGTTAACAACAACTATTCCTTTTGAAGCGGCAATATCAGCACCAATGGTAATCCTGGTAGAACTCCCATTCATATCTGAATAAGTATGGTCAAAATTAGAATCATCAAAAGTTGTATAACCCAGGGAGGAATTAATTATATCAACACCGGCACTATCAGCAAATTCAGCAGCCGCCACCCAGTTGTCTTCTTCAAGGATATATTCTGATGCAGCATCTTCGGTTCTTAAAAGCCAATATTGTGCTGCTGGGGCTGTTCCGATAAGAAAGCCCGGTAACCAAGCCCCCATAACAGAAAGAACATACATTCCATGTGAATTATCTTCAAAAACCATGGTATCCCCAGTAACGAAATCTCTTGTACCAAGAATTGCATTGTTTTGCCATAAATTATTAAAAGCAGCAATGGTATCAACTCCGGAAAAACCAGCATCCAGAACTGCTATTATTTTTCCCTCTCCTGTAAATCCATTTATATGCAGCTTATGGCCACCAAGCATTTGAATTTGATTAAATGAAATACCATAGTTTAAGGAATCATTTGCTGTCTCAGCCATAAAACCAGTTCTTAATTGATCTGCATTTAGTTGATTAAGCAAAAATTTATTCTCTTTTTGGCTTTCATTTTTTAGTTTACCAACTACTTGAATCTTTTTTACAAAAGAAAAAGAAGCAATTGTATTAAGTACCAGGGAGTCATCCGAAGCAATAGTAATGGCATTAAACCATTTTGAACGGTTTATAATACTTACGCCAGTGGCTAAAATACTATCTATGTAGGATGAGTTTAGCGGCAAATCGTTTTGCTCCAATGGAATTTGTTGCCTGCTTCTTCGTTCAATTGCCCTTGTGGAAAGAAAATCGGCTGGATTTGACAGGGAAAAAGAACTGTTGTTTTTATCCGTAAACTGAATCCAAAATTTTTCAGGAGATATCTGTGCCGGTAAATTCAGGCAAAGTAAAAAGAGGAAAATAAACAGAAGCTGTTCTTTTTTCATTCTCCGTAAGATAAGATATTCTGATTAAACTTAAAACCTCTTTTAATTGTTCCGTTTACCTCTGTTTCAATATCAATTACTTCTTTGTTAATTAAACCTACTCCTGTTGCATACCTTTCCTTGTAATTTTTAGTCTCAATAAGATTGAATGATTCCACCTGCTGAACAGTTAATGTAGAATCAAAAGTTAAATTGTTAATGGTAAGAGAAGTATGTGTTTGGTTATATTGATAATCTTCAGCACCCAAATTATTAAAAGCATTCCCATCCCATATTTTACCTTTTCTTACAGGAAAAATTAATTTTACAAATTTGATGTTTTCCTCTACTTTTTCAGCCTTTGATTCCGTACTGGTAGAAAACCATACATCGGAAAGTTTCCAGTTTACATTGGCGGATTTTCTTGTAAATCGCAGAATCCGTTGAGAAGGCCGGCCGGCATTATCAGTAAAATGGGAATCAATTAATTCCTTTAATTCATATCGAATTGTATCGGTTCCGGTAATGTCGCTATAGGCAATTGAATCAATGGAGTAAATAACCCATTTACCTGGTTCAGTAGGAAAATAGTCATAACCTAAATAGGGTTTTTCTTGTTGATTCTTTTTACAGGCCGGAATAAAAAATAATACAAGAATAAATGCTAAAAAAAATAGAAAAGCAAAAAATTTCCCCATGTCGTTTAATTTTTTTTGATCCAGAAAATGAATCAAAATTCAAATTCATTATACCCTTATTTATTTATAAAACCGCCTCCAATAACATCATTTCCTTCATAAAAAACAGCAGATTGACCAGGTGCAATACCCATTACCTTATTATGGAAAATCACTTCAACCATTTCATCTGCATTCATATTTAAAGTACTCATTGTCCCAGGATCTTTATACCTGATTTTGGTCAATGAAAGTGTATCTTCCGGTAGTCTGTCATACTTCTGTAAATTAATGTTTTTCACCAGCATTGTTTGCTTTTCAAGCGCTTCTTTTTTCCCTAAGATAACGGTATTTGTTTCAGGAATAATTTCGGTCACAAACATTGGTTCACCAAAAGCAAGCTCGAGTCCTTTTCGCTGGCCAATTGTATAAAAGGGATAACCCTTGTGCTTACCAACAATAGTACCGTCAGCAAACATAAAGTTTCCTCCGTTTACTTTTTCTTCAAGACCCTCTACTCTTCTTTTGAGAAAACCCCTATAATCATTATCTGGAACAAAACATATCTCGTAACTTTCATTTTTATTTGCCAATTCCATGTAACCGTTTTCAATGGCTATTTTCCTGATATCACTTTTGTGATAACCACCAATGGGAAGCTTTGTTCTTTTTAGGCAATCCTGTTTAAGTCCCCATAAAACATAGGATTGATCCTTGTGTTCATCAATTCCTTTAGAAATTACATGCCTGCCATTTTCTTCCCTAATTTGTGCATAATGACCAGTGGCTATGAATTCACAATCCAATTTATCGGCTCTTTTAAGCAAGGCCTCCCATTTTATGTGGGTGTTACAAAGCACACATGGATTTGGGGTTCTTCCGGCCAGGTATTCATCTACAAAATTATCAATGATGTAATCACCAAATTCTTCCCTTATATCCAATATCATGTGATGGAAACCTTTTTTAACCGCAAGTATTCTTGCATCATTTATTGAATCCAAACTGCAGCAACCTGTTTCTTTTTTCGAACCACCAGAGGAAGCATAATCCCATGTTTTCATAGTGATGCCAATCACCTCATATCCTTCATCATGAAGCATCATAGCAGCAATAGAACTATCAATTCCACCACTCATTGCAACCAATATTTTACCGTTTTTGCTCATTATTGTTTTTTGTCTTCTTCAGGCTCAATTAACCGGTCATTAACAAACTTTTTAGTTGATTCAATTTTGCCATTGTCATTATAAAAAGTCCATGTTCCTTCTCTTTTTCCATTTATGTAATTTCCTCTAATGCTTAATTTACCCTCCGAGTTGTAATAACTAACAGTACCTTCAATTAAACCATTAATATACTTGCCCTCAACTTTTGTTTTTCCATTGGAAAAATATTCTTTCCATAACCCGTTTTCCTTGTCATCCATCCATGCTTGCTCAGAAGCTGTTTGTCCTGAGGGATAAAAGGTTTTCCATATACCGCTGTTTTTGTCTTTCAGATAAAATTCCTCTGAAACAATTAATTCTTCCTCATTGAAGTACTTCCAGGCGCCATCTTTTTTCTCATCAATATACAATCCAGTGGCTTTCATTAAGCCATTTTCATGATACATAATGGCCTTCATTTGCTTTCCATTGTTTGAATATTCGGCAAGTGTACTTAATTTGCCCGAAAGCGGATAATAATAACGAAAGGTTCCACTCGGTTTATCATCAACAAAATTACCTTCATAACGCGTTTTTCCATCCTTGTAATCTTTTTTCCATGGCCCTTGCTTAAGGCCTTTACTATCGGTTACATTTATGCTTTTGGAAGGATTTTGAGCCATTGAAGGCTGAAGGGCATATATTGAGAAGATTATAAAAAAATAAACTAATTTCATTAAAGATAAAATTTAGGACTTAAAAACTACTTGGAAATTAAAAACTTTTAACCCCCTGTTTCGCTATTATTTTAGGAGACAAAAATACAAAGAATAAACGAACGCTTACCTCAAATAGTATTATTTCAATTGTTTGGAATTAAACTAGTAAAACAAGGGAAATAAAAACTTTATAATGAATCTACCCAGTCTACAAGGCTTTCAACGGTAATACACACTTTTAAATCGGAAGGTAAAGAGAATGGATTTTGAGCAACAAAAACCAAATCCATTCCTAGTTTTTCACCAAATTGCATATCAGAAACTGAATCCCCAACCATAACTGATTTATGAAAATCAATTTGTGGAAAATCTACTTTTGCCTGATATGCCATTCCCGTGTTTGGTTTCCTGCAAACAGGATTTTCCTTGGCAAGAGCCGGGCAGTAATATATCTTATCAATTCTCCCTCCAGCTTCTGTAACATTTGTTATCATTTTCTCATGAATAAGCTCAAGGTTTTTTTCAGAATAAACACCCTTACCAATGCCTTGCTGATTGGTAACAAGGATTATTTTTCCGAAGATAGCTGAAAGTTTTGGAAGCGCTTGTAATACTCCCGGAATAAAATGAAATTCTTCCCAGTTTTTCACATAATCATTTTCTCGTTTTACATTTATTACCCCATCTCTGTCCAGGAATAATGTCCAAGATTTATCGTAGGTGGAATGCATTATGAAAACAAGTTTTTAAAGGTATTGGCAATTAAAAGGTTTACCTGAGAAATCACAGCAATTAAAGCATCCTTTTGGACTAATTCATCTTTAACTTCTATTGTTGAATTTATTCTTGAATTAATAAGCATGTTGATTTTTGCTTCCTCCATCTTATCTTAAAATTTTAAAAAGACTTTGCTCTTTCATAAGTCTTTCAATTTCTTCTATAGTTCTTGGGGCTTTTCCCGATAAATTTTCAGGCTGTCCTGATGTAATTAAAATATCATCCTCAATTCGAACACCGATGTTCCACCATTTAGGATCACATGGTGATCCGTAGGGAATGTAAATTCCAGGTTCAACAGTAATAACATTTCCAGGGGTTAAATTTCCGTATAAACCTGGGTCATGCACATCAAGGCCTAAATAATGAGAAGTGCCATGCATAAAATAAAGGCCAGATTCCATTGAATTTTTAATAATCCCTATTTCCTTCAATCTTTTTTGAATTACTTTTGTTGCCTCATTGTGCGGATCCCAAAACTTGTTACCTGCCCTGCAAGCAGTAATTCCAGCAGATTGGGCCTCAAGAACAATGTTATAAATAATCTTTTGCTCTACGGAATATTTCCCGTTAACAGGCAAAGTCCGGGTAACGTCTGCAGTATAACCATGGTATTCAGCCCCTACATCAATTACCAATAAATCATTGCTGTCTAAGGTTCTTCGGTTCGATGTATAATGTAAAACGCAGGCATTTTCCCCACCGCCTAAAATGGAGGGGAAGCCAGGATGCTCGGCTCCGGCTGTTTTAAAAAAATATTCAATAATAGCCTCCGACTGATATTCAGTCATTCCTGGCTCCAGGGCTTTCATTAATTCAATATGCGCACTTACCGTTGCATTTATTGCCTTTCGAAGAAACACGATCTCTTGGGCAAGCTTAACCTCACGAAGTTTGGCTGTAAATTCCTTAAGCATTTTATCATCAATAAAAGCCGCCTTTTCAATCTTACTCTTAAAATGCATTATTAAACTGAACAAATCACCTTTGTCCCTATTGTCATCTCTGATATCAACAGGAAAAGGTTTGTGCAAAATTCTATTAAACATGGAAAAATCGAATTCAAAATCCGCAAATTCATTGTTGATCTTTATTACTTCAAATCCCAATAATTTCTCTACCCCCACTCTTCCCATTCTTCTTCCATTCCACATTTCTAATTTGGAATTGCGTTCCTGAATAAAAATTATTTCATCCGTTTTAACAGAATCAATTAACTGCTTTTCTTTAAAGATCACAAGCATGGAATGAGGTTCCTTCAGTCCGGTTAAATAATAAAAATCAGGATCCTGGTGGTATTTAAAATCTACATCGTTAGACCTGTTTCTAATGGGATTTGAAAAAAATACAGCAACGGAATTCTCAGGTAACAATTCCCGTAAGGCAGCTCTTCTTCCTTTATGAAACTCCTTGCTTAACAAATCATTTTCATACTGATGGTATTTAACTTCAGAGCTATCAGGCTCAGTGGCACTTGCCTGGAAGGCCAGGCACACCAAACAAATCAACAGGAATAAATAGGAGTTGCTACGCATTGAATGATAAAAATAAAAAAAAACGTTGTTACAAGATAGTAACAACGTTTAAATTATAGGATTTTTTTATAATTACTTGGTTAAAAAGCCTTTTTCCTTAGCTTTTTTCAATACAGAAAGAATACCATTTTTATTAATGGTCCTTAAAGCAGATGTTGATACTTTTAATGTAATCCATCTATCTTCTTCAGGAATAAAAAACTTTTTCACTACCAAATTAGCTTTAAATTTTCTCCTGGTCTTTCTATGAGAATGAGAAACATTATTTCCTACTATGGCTTTTTTTCCTGTTAGTTCACAAATCTTAGACATAATTTCTTCTATTTTTCAAATTTAAAGTGCAAATTTCGCATTTTTTATCAAACAACAAAACTAAATTCATTAAAAATTATTGTTTTTTAAAAATTATCTATTCTTATAAATGCGTTTTTTTTAATCCTAGAGTGATTCAAAGGCTTACAATCACTTGTTTTTCATTTAACAAAGATATAAAAATAATAGTGCAAAAATAGATGAAGGCTCCTTGAATAAGATTATTCAAAGAAAAGATGATTTTAATAACTATTTATATATCTATCCTTTGTTTTGATATATCGTTATGCTATTTTTACCATTAAGTTTAATCCTAATTAATCCATGGAATACCTAAGAATTGCTGCTGCTCTTATTCTTTATTTACGCAAACAAATTTCTTATCCTACTGGGGGCACATGGATCGAATGGCGTGAAACAATTCTCCCTGTTTTGGAAAACCAAATTGATGCAGGAACAATAAATGCAGCTATAAATTCAGGTAAAATTGCAGCCGGTAAAATAAAAAGCCCGGAAACACTACACAATCTTCTATCAGATATTTCCATTGAAGATAGAATTAAGATAACAGAGATAATTTATTTGTTTAGAATAATTGATGAAAAACGAAACGATTATATTCCGGACACATTTAATGTAGAAGCCTGGGGTAAATTAATAAATAACCTGGGATTATCAGATGAACAAAACGAAAAAGCTAAACACAGGTCAAATGAATGGTATGAATTAAAAAAGGAAAACCGGTTTAAAACAAAAGTATATGTTCCGGCAAGCATTCTTCCAATTAGCCTTGATTTTTTATTAAGGTGTATTGTACTGTTTGCATTTCAGAGTTACGGTATGCTGGAGAATAAAAATATTGGCCCTCTTTTTATTTTCACGCAAGTTGTAATAATTCCATTGTTGATTGCTGCATTTGCCATAAGAAGGGACAGGGAAATTTCCCAATATGGTCAGTATTTAGTTTCAAAAATCAATATAAAAAACATTCAGTTTAAAATTAAGAACTCCGCGTGGCATTACCTGTTCATTTTTATTCTTACAGCTATAGGTTCATTTGTTCCCGTACTTTTTAGTTTTGAGGAATTACCATTAGCATTGGTAATTGCACTATTTTTTATCTACGGCATTTATTTGATGATCCTACAGACTAATTTTTCAAAATCAAAACCACAGTATAAACATATTAAACTGCAGTTAGAAGAAAAGGAGCATCAGGAGCTGTCAGGAGAATTAAATTCAGATCAAAATGATGAAGAAATCATCAATCTTGAGGTGAACCTGAAGGCCGAAAACGAAAGAATGGATGCTTATGTAATTGAAGCTGCATTATTTGGAGCACTTGCATTTAGCGGGTTTCTTCAAATAGTTTCAGCTGGTGATTTTTCTGTTGAATTCATTGATAGTTTTAACCGTCATGTTTTTTTAATTCTAAAAGCTATAGTTAATCCGGCGGGACAAAATGTGTATGATTCCTGTATTTTTATTTTTAGCAACAATGGGCTGATGGTTCTATTGTGTTACCAGGCGCTCTTTTGTTCCGTATTTTTTCTATCTGTAATTGGTTCAAGGCTCCGTTATAGTAAATTGACAGATTATGTTGACAGATATCTTCAACTTGCAAAATCACTTAATGAAAAGGAAGAATTCCTTATGCAAAAAGAAAATAAGAATAACTCGAAGGTAATTCTCTATAGCACTAAAATACAGCTCCTTTTACGCGAAGGATATAAAAAGCAGAATGAAATATTGCCCATTATGGAATTTATGAAATTCTTTAGAACACTTGGCATTTCTATGTTTTTTATAATCATTGTTACCAGTGGTTTATTTATATCTCCATGGCTTTCGGCAATTCTGTTTTTTGTTGCAATGTTATCTATGATTTATTTTATGCTGGGGAGTCTAAAAGCAGCAATTAAATCATTTTATATTACCATGCAGGAATTCTATTACAGGGTAGATAAACCCGTACACTGGATTTGTTGGAGTGTAATTATACTGGCATTAGTATTGAGAACTTTCAGATTACCATTAGGAGGTTTTATAATGGCAGCAGGTTTTATGTTCCTTTTTATTCATTATTTAATGAATTTATTTATCCCTATTATATTTGATTTTGACCATAAAAAAGCTGAGGATGCTTTCGGTTCTCATTCAAATTTTCAAAAAATTCTGGCCTATCTTTTCAAGATTGCCCTTGCAATTTTCTTTCTGGGTTTCATGTTTAAGGCCTTACACTGGCCAGGGGCAGGACCCTTGCTAATTGTTAGTATTTTAATGTTATGCGCATATTTCATTATGGTAAAAAAGGTTAATCATGGACCTTTATGGATAGGTTATCTGCTTAGCATTGCCATTAGCATGTCTTTTATCAATATAATATTCAAAATGCAACACTGGCCAGGAAACATGTATATTCCTTATGTTGCTATTCCACTTATATTGATAACAGGAGCTGTAACTTTTCTTAACCGTGATAAAATTCGCCCAATTTTTAAAAGAACAGTATATATTTTATGCTTTATGGCGGTAGCTTTTTATTTTAATTATACCCGTGAATCCATTATGCATCTTAATTTAAACTACGATATATATTTAACACAAAAGAAAAAAACCGATTTCATGAATCAATTTTATGATGGAAACGGTGGGATCCAAGACTATTTGGAAATGGAAAGTGATTCTGTTGCTAATTTCTTAAATGAATTTAATCAATTGTATGTACAAGTAGAGAGGGATCAAATTGATACACATTTATTGAATAAAGTTTCCTGGGATGTTTATGAAAATATAAACAATCCTATTGTATTGAATGCTGCAGTGAATTGGTCGGCCAAATCAATTGAAGGATACCGCAGTTGGGAATCTTTGGATACTTATGCCTCATTGCTATACAAGGTTGAAAGATATGAGGAGGCTAAACCTATTGCTGAAGAAGCTTTTAAACTTGGGAATCAACAAGACACAAAACTTCTTCTTGATAAGATTCTACTTAAGTTACAAAATACGGCAGACACACTTAAAAAGTAGAAGGAAAATACTATTATTCTTTTCGATTTTATAAACAGTGGGTTAATTTAAAAAAAGAAATCGCCTTATGGCCAAAGAGAATTCAGGCAAAGAAAAAACAAACAAACTGTTTTACAAGTCAATAAGGTTATTTTCCTTTACAATTTCCTTTCTCAGCATATTCAATGCTGTAAGTGAAGTTTTCAAAATGTTTCTCTCCCTGTTTTCCCCAAAAAGAAATTTCATGCTTATTGTATTTTTGGGAGAAGAAATTGCAATCCACACCGTACCAACAGGCTTTTCAGCAGTGCCTCCTAAGGGGCCGGCTATTCCGGTAACAGCAATGGCATAATCAGAATTGAATTTAATTTTGCATGCAATAGCCATTTCTTCGGCCACTTCCCTGCTCACTGCTCCATTTTGATTGATTGTTTCATTTTCAATGCCAAGTTCATTAATTTTAACCTGATTTGAATATGCAACAATAGATCCAATGAAATAATTTGAGCTTCCTGAAATAGAGGTTATAAGATGTGAAATATATCCTCCACTACAGCTTTCCGCAGTTGATACTGTTTTTTTACTTTCAGTTAATAAATTTCCAACAATTTCCTGCAGGGTTTCTCCATTATAGCCACAAATCCATTCGGGTATTAATTGGGTAAGCTGATTCGAATAATTTTTTATCGTTTCTTTAAGAACAATTTCATTATCACCCACAGATGAAAGTCTTAAACGCACACTACCCGGGGATGGCAAATAAGCCAGTTTTACATGTTCTGGCAAATTAAGCTCCCATTTTTCAATTGCTTGTGCAAGAACTGATTCACTTACTCCCTGTGTTAATATGGTTTTATGAATTACAAATGGAGCTTTGAATTTTTTTATTACCCTTGGAAGCACTTCATTTGTGAGTAAATATTTCATTTCATAAGGCACTCCCGGAAGCGAAAAAATCATTTTACCATTCTTTTCGAATAACATACCGAAAGCAGTTCCCTCGAGGTTCCTTAAAGGTGTGCAGGCTTCGGGAAGTTCTGCTTGTTTTCTGTTTTCTGAAGTAATTTCAATATTTCTGGAAGTGAAAATCCGTTCAATATTTTTATAGGCCTGTTCATTAAAAATTAACCTGGTTTTGAAATATTCACAAAGTGCAAGTTTTGTTTTATCATCACGTGTTGGTCCTAACCCTCCTGTAATAAGAATTAAATCAGCTCTTTTTTGAGCATTTTCAAGTGATTCAAGAATATGATCCTTCTCATCAGAAACAGAAGTTATTTGTTTAACCCTAAACCCGATTAAATTTAATTCAGCTGCAATCCAGGCCGAATTGGTATCTATTACCTGTCCTATTAGGATTTCATCACCAATTGTTATAATTTCGGCAAACATTTTTATCTATATAATTCATACTATATTTAATCCAAGAAGTACAAAAATAATAAATTGGCAGCATTGTTGTTAATGTGGTGTCCATAATCACTTAAAAATTAAATTATGAAAAAAATCATGCTAATTTTGTTTGGTATAACCTGTATCAGCAATGGGCTTATAGCTCAGATAAATCTCAACAATGCTCTTGACAAGTCGAATGATCTAATAAAAAGTGGACAAGTACCTAAATTAACGAATGATGAAGTTGTAAGTGGTTTAAGAGAAGCATTGACAGTTGGTATAAATAAATCAACGGCCTCTGCATCCGTTACAGATGGGTTTAATAAAAACCCAAAAATAAAAATCCCTTTTCCAAAGGAAGTAATTCAAGTAAAGACAACGGCTGAAAAATTAGGAATGAAGCCACAGGTTGATAAATTTGTTTTGTCTTTAAATCGCGCAGCAGAGGAAGCTTCAAAAGAAGCAGCACCGATTTTTATTAACGCAATAAAATCAATGTCGGTAACAGATGGATTTACGATCTTAAAGGGAGCTGATAATGCGGCCACAGAATTTTTAAATGATAAAACTTCAGCAGAATTAAGGGCTAAATTCAAACCAATTGTTCAGCAAGCAATCAATAAAGTTCAGGTTACCAAATTCTGGACACCATTAGCAACCAATTACAATAAAGTGCCTGGGGCCAAAAAAGTAAATCCTAATCTGGAGGAGTATGTAACACTTAAAGCTATTGAAGGTTTGTTCGTTCTTCTGGCTGAAGAGGAATTAAAAATAAGAAAAGATCCTTCAGCACGAATATCTGATTTATTAAAAAAGGTATTTGGGTGAAAATAAAAAGAATAAACCCATATTATCATACCTAAGAAGAAAAAGGAGAGATTAACAAAATGTTACCCCTCCTTTTTTTTTTTTG
This sequence comes from Bacteroidota bacterium, assembly GCA_013696965.1. Classification (NCBI taxonomy): domain Bacteria; kingdom Pseudomonadati; phylum Bacteroidota; species Bacteroidota bacterium. The sequence goes on from JACCXN010000003.1 coordinate 17,781, forward strand.
AGAATTTGAGTAATTGAGAATTAATGATATTTAGACATAAGCTCATTTCTATTATTTGTTCAAAGAAAATAGTTACATAATAACCACATATTAAAGAAATCCTTAGAAAAATATTTTGAACTTATAATTCAAAGAAGAAAATAATAACTTTGTATTTAAAGCTCATTTTAATGATGAATAGTACAAAGACTGGTATTATTTCAATACTAATTTCATTTATCCTTATTCAATTAGGCTGTACCCCTCCCCGATCAATAACTCAATCAGGTAAAGTTACTCCTCATAAAAATTTTAAAGTTGGAATAGATCTTTCTGCCAATATTCCAACACATTTTGTACAATCCCTTTACCGGAACACTGAAGGAATTGTAAATCCTTTAATGAAAAAAGATACTGTAATTTTAAATGAGAAACTCCTGAAATTGAATGAAACAGCTTTAGCTTATGCAGTTGAGCCCTTAGGTTTTGGTTACAATTATTACATTAGATATGGGGTATATAAAAGGTTTGATTTGGGATATAAATATGCATCGGGTACCCACACAATTGATGGAATGTACCAGTTTTTAGGATCAACAGGAACAATCGATAATCCGGGAGAAAAGGGAAACCATGGTAGTATTGGTATTCAGTATTCTTCTAAAAAATATGAACTTCCCAAATGGAGTGGATTAAATAAAGTGCAAAATTTAATTGGTTTTAAAATGCAACGCAAGGATTTTTTGATTCCTATTGTTTTTAGCATTCCTTTTGGAGAAGAAGAAAGCCTTGGAAACTTTTCATTTGGTTTGGTTTATTCACATACCTTTTTAAAATATGGTTTTGAAAATGAAAACATTTACGATACCACATACACCCAGGCACCAACAAATATTCAGTCTATTCACGATAAAAAAAATTATGCATCTTTTGGTGCTTTTTTCAACTTTAAAATTGGTTATAAATATGCTTATTTTCTTCCTGCATTTGCTTTGTATTACCAGGATTATGGAAGTTTTATGCTTTTAGATCAAAGCATGATCCGCTTTAAAGGACTTACCTTTGTTCCCTCAATTGGTTTGCAAATTAATCCATCTCAGATTGCCAGCAGCATAAAAAAGAAAAAACCAAACAGTAAAAAGAATTAATCTCATGAAGCAACGATTTTTTTTCTCAATTATACTCTTAATTTTTTCTGTAAACGCGCATTCGCAAATATCCGTTGATAATTCACCAAGGCTTAGTAAACAATACTTTAAATCAGGCTTTAGTGATATTAAGGACATTGCATTGGCCCCACTTTATATGGACAAAACCCAATGGATAACATTTTGGGCAATTGCTGGAACAGGTTATTTTGTTTATACTCAGGACCTAAGAGTTCAGCAGTTTTCCCAATTACAAAGAACACCAACTTCAAATGGAATTTCACAACATGTATTAGAGCCATTAGGAAGTGGGCTTTACTCCTCAACATTAATAGGTTTACTCTATTTGCATGGGACCTTGGCAAAAAACGACCGAACAAAGCGGGTGGCCCTGATAAGTGCAAAAACTCTGGTAATTTCTGGACCTATTATCCTTCTTTCCAAGGCTGCTTTTTACCGCGACAGGCCCTATTATTCAGAAAATCCTGATCCTGGTAATTGGCACGGTTTTGCAACAGGCTTAAAAGGCAGCACTAATTTCAAGGATTTTAATTACAGTACTGCTTTCCCTTCAGGACATACCACCTCTGCATTTGCAATTGCAACCATTGTGGCAATGGAATACAAGGATAAGCCAATTATCCCCATTATAGCATACTCTTTAGCAACCTTAACCGGGTTGTCAAGAATACATGATAATAAACATTGGGGGAGTGATGTTTTTGGTGGTGCAGTATTAGGATATGCCTTAGCAAGAGTTATTTACAGCAGAAACAATGCAGAATTTTCAATTTCCCCTTATAAAACTAAAAATGAAACAGGATTTCACCTGGTATTACCAATTAAAGCAGGATCCTAACTTATTTGAGGTAATTTTTTTTACATCAAATACCAAAGCGCGACCTTTTAAGAGATAACTTTTTTTTGATTCATTCGTAAATCTTTAAAGTTACTTTAAAAGTCTAATAATTAATGGTCTATAAAGATTTTTATTCCTTGTAAAGCTATTTTCATGCAAACCTTAGGACTACTGACATTGGATTATTTGCATCAGGCATTTCTTCTTTTAATAAAGTATGCACCTCTCCCCCATTTATAAAACTCTGAATCGCTGTTTCATTTATCAGGCAATGGTCACCCTCCTTGTATGTTTTATGAATTTCCAAGGTATTGTTTTCCGGATTAAAATTACCCCAAATATTTGCATCCTTCTCAATAAACAATTGATTTACCTGTTTATAAAATGCTGCGGGAATAATTCTTTCAGGTGTAGAAGAAACAAGCGATGCATCAAAATTTTCTTTGTAATTCAAAATAGCTTTTTCTCGTTTTTTCTTAAATTCAGGTTCTACCTCTTCCCAGGCCTTTTCATGCAATTCATTAATATTAACATATTCAGGATTTCCAAAAACTGCATTTTCAGCAATGAAATTGTAATTCGAAACAGTTTTATAAATGGGAACCAGGTAATCAACAGCTGCAAGTACCAGTGGTGTCTGCTCACCTTTTATTAATTTCATAATTCCGGAATCCACTACATTTAAATATCTTGCTACATCAGTTTTTTGAACATCCTTACCTGCGCCTTGCCCATGAAACATTGCATTTGCCTGGCCTCCCTGACCAGAGTGATGTTGTAAAGTACCCATGTTTTGAGGATCGTCATACATCAAGGCCTCCTGCATTCCCTGAGGAACAAAATCTTCAAGTTCTATTTCATTAATTTCATATTTGGTTGCGGTATATAGCCTAACCTTATCCTTACTAAATGCAAGAAGATAAAAAACACCATTTTCAAAAACTACTGGAAACAAAGGTGTTAGGTGAAAATTACCAGCTATAAGTTCAAAAGAAGTAAGCTCAACAGGAATTTCATAATGATTGAAATAATTATCTGAAATAAAAACGGCTAGCCCTTTGGATTGACGCCTCCAAAAACCTGTATCATTTATAAGCTCTTTTGCTGGTTTAAGCATGTTTTCAACCTTATCTTTTTTTATCCCTTTTTCAATTAACCGGTTTTCAATTTTTTGTATTGTGCTTTTAAAGTTAATCATATCTTCTCCCTCAAAAGTTTCCTTACCAAAAAAATGAGTTGGCAAGTAAATAGAAATACAAATAGTTGATTTTATTGCAGCTAGTTTTTTGATTTCTTCCCTATTAATCATTTCCATAATTTTTCAGTTTTAAGTAATTTAATATTGTGAATCTTAATTCAATTCTCTTTTGAATTTACTAATTTTAAAGCAGAAATCAAACTCCTTAAAACCAAAAAAGGAACTGTCTATTTAAAACAGTCCCTTTTCAATTAATTCATAAGAGTTAATTATATAACAGGTAATGGAGTGAGGAATCTTGGACAAATTGCACGAAATATAATTAAACCGAACTCAGGTTTATATGTATTCCGAATAACATGTGGTTCCTGTAATAGGAGTGGAACTAAACCCAAATTTCAAAAACTGCTTTTTCAGGTTATGAACTTAAGCAAAGTCAAAAAATTTGACTTAATTAAAGAAACTAAAGTAATTCAGCAATAATTTTTTCAATTGAATACCCTTCTGCCTCTGCCTTGTAATTTCTTACAATCCGATGTCTTAGTATGGGTAAGGCTACAGCTTTTACATCTTCAATATCCGGTGAGTATTTTCCGTTAATCGCAGCATGGCATTTAGCCCCTATCACTAAAAATTGTGAAGCCCTTGGTCCTGCCCCCCAAGTGAGGTATTTATTTACCATTTCAGTGGAGTACTCTGAGCCTGGGCGTGTTTTAGAAGCAAGTTTCACTGCATATTCTAATACATTATCAGCTATTGGGATTCTTCTGATTAAATTCTGAAAATAAATAATCTCCTCCTGCTGCATTACCCTGTTTAATTTAACTTCATCCTGACTGGTTGTTTGCCTTACTATGGAGAGTTCCTCTTCATACTTTGGATAATCCAGCCATACATTAAACATAAAACGGTCTAGCTGGGCCTCAGGAAGCGGATATGTACCTTCCTGCTCAATTGGATTTTGAGTAGCAAGCACAAAAAAAGGATTTCCAAGTTCGTAGCGCTTTCCCCCAGTGGTAATGGATTTTTCCTGCATAGCCTCAAGTAGTGCTGATTGAGTTTTAGGAGGAGTCCGGTTTATCTCATCGGCAAGAATAATATTGGAAAATAAAGGTCCCGGAATGAATTTAAACATTCTATGCTCATCCAGAATTTCAGATCCAATAATATCAGAGGGCATTAAATCAGGGGTGAATTGGATACGATTAAAACTTAAACCAAGAACATTTGCAATTGTATTTACAAGTAGGGTTTTGGCTAAACCAGGCACACCTACTAACAAACAATGCCCTTTGCTGAAAATAGAAATCAATACATCATTAACAGTTTCTTCCTGCCCAACTATTACTTTTGAAATTTCACGCTTTAATTCATCGAAACGACCAACAAAAGCATCCACGGCTTCTACATCAGATTTAAATACAGGTGTTTCCATTTATTCTATTCGAGTTTAAAAATCAGGATTATAATGCCTTTAAATATTAAAATATTCTTATTGGGTTTTTTGCTTAAAACTTTCAAAGTTACATGATTTATACTCATCATTTAACTTGAAATAGGTATTTGCAAGTTTTTTATCAATCCAAACCTGGACAACCTGCTGCTTTTTTTCATTCAAAGCGGCTTCCTGTATTTTTTGGTAATCCTCTTTTAAATTTGCTTTGTGAGGCTCCGTACGCTTCTTTAAATACAATAGCCTGTATGCTTGTTTTCCTCCGGGGATTTGCATTAGAACAGGATTTGAAATTTCCCCTATTTTTAATTTATCAATAGTGAAGAACAAGGAAGGCTCGAGTTGATCAGCCTCAAAAGAAGTGGTACCTGTTTGAGGATTGAGTAATAAGCCACCATTGAATTTGGTTTCTTTATCGTCTGAATATAAAGCAGCGGCTTCTGCAAAATCAAGAGTATCTATATTTAATATAAGTGTTCTTATGCTGTCCAGGAAATTTCTAGCAATTCTTAAATCTTCGTTGGAAATCTTAGGAGCAATTAAAATATGCCTGATATTAATCTGTTCCCCTCTTCTCTCAATTAATTCCATAAAATGAAACCCATATTGAGTTTCTATTACAGGAGAAACCGCGCCTTCTTTAAGTTTAAAAGCAACTGCTTCAAATTCAGGAACAAAAGAACCCCTATCTACAAACCCCAGTTCGCCTCCTTTTTTAGATGACCCGGGATCTTCGGAATACAGAACAGCCAGGGTAGAAAATTTTTCACCCTTTATGACTCTTTCACGTATTGCTTGAATTTTTTCCTTTGCCTCAGCCTTGGCCTCTTCACTAATTTTAGGCTGAGCAACAATTTGAGCTACCTCAATCTCTGAACTAACTAGTGGAATACTATCTTTTGGAATACGGTTGAAAAACGCTTTTACTTCCGAAGGAGTAATCGTAGTTTTTGATGTAATAGAACTCTGCACTTGCTGAACAAGCAACTGATCCTTTATTAATTTTCTAAACTCCTCTTTTATTGCCGATAAGGATTTTCCATAATATTCTTCCAGCTTTTTCTCGGATCCAATTTGTTGAATAAAATAACGCAAACGCCTGTCCATTTCCGACTCAACCTGTGAATCACTTATTACAATGCTATCAAGCACTGCCTGATTTAATAATAATTTTTGAAAAAGTATTTCTTCAAGCAATTCACAACGATCAACTTCCGGGCTGCCATTTGGAATCTCCTGAGATTTTACCTGATGCAATTGGTTTTCCAATTCTGATTTCAATACAATATTTCCTCCAACAACGGCTATTACCTGATCAATTACTTTGGGCTGAGCAAAAGTGAGTGCCTGGCATAGTAGCACCAAAACCAAGAAAAGCGAAAAAGCTTTATAATCCTTCAAATATTTCAATATCATTGGCCTGCAGGGCTTTTTCATAAATGTCATTTTTCATTTTATTAATTAACTCTATCTTTCTTTTATTGATAAGAATATTACGGATATTATCCATTTCAAAATTCATTGGTGAAATGCTGTTTTTAATTTTAAATCCTCTAATGTTAACGAAATAATATGAAACAGAGTCTTCTACCTCAACAAATCTGTTGTTTTTTAGAAATTCTTCCTTGTTGTATGTTAAAATAGGTATTTCTTTAAGTAAATCTTCAAAAAGCAACCAATTGTTCTCATCCAGAAAAAAATTCTGTGCAAACTGATAGGCATAATTTTCAAGTGCAATTAAATCAATTTCCTTATTTGATTTATACCACACCTTTACTTTTTCAAGATCAGGAGCACTTTTATCCACCTTTATATAACGAACTTTTATAATATTATCTTTTAATTCAAAATTTTGTTTATTCTGATCATAATAAAACTCAATTTGTTCGCGGGTAACAATTGTGTCAAGGATCTGGTCGATTAATTCTCTTTCAAAAGTATAAATAATCAGCGATCGCTTATAATCTTCCAGTTTCTGTTCGAACATTTTTTGATCCTCACTAAGATTTTTTTCAGCGTGGCTATAAATAAGAGTTTGTCTTATCCAATTGTTAATATAACTGTTGGCCTTTGCAACACTATCTTCCTGACTTAATCCAGGTGAAATTACGCTTTCCAATTCGGTTTTATACAAAAACCTATCATGCACCCTTGCAACAGGTACTTGTTCATCTTTAGGTGAAACGAAATTGCATCCCTGAATAATTAAGCTGAATGATAAAAGGTATATTGTGGTTCTAATACTTAACATTTTGATTCAAAAAAAGATAAGTTTATAGCTTCTGTATGGAAGAAACTATAAACTTATCTTGTTAAAACTTCTTAATCTTATTTAATTAATGAAAGTACTTCCTTGTTAATTGTTACAGGGTATTTGGCCTTAAGTTCCTTTATCCATTGCTTTTCAAGATATGACTGATATTCTGCAGTTACCATACCTCTTGATTCTTTTAGTGTTTTAGGTACCGGTGCAAGTTTTTCATGAACCTGTACAAAAACTACTCTGCTATCTTTATTAATGTCCTGTGAAATACCTGGAGCCCATGTTACAATATCAATTATATCATTCTCTCCTTTTTGAAATTTTCCTGATTCGGCCTTTAGACTTAATTGAGAATTGATATTTACCATTTTTACAATATCATCAGAGGAATAACCTTTCTTTTTTGATTGAGATACTATTTTTCTTGTTTGCTTTGCAATAGTATTATCAGAATTTGAATAAATGGTGGCTTTAACACGCTCATTCCACATAAAATTGTTTTTATTTTCCTGGTAAAAAGCCTCCAATCCTACTGTATCATTAACAGCTTTTGACCATACCATTCTGTCGGTTAGTTCAAACAATAAAATACCATCTCTGTATTCCTGCATCAGGGCTTTAAATTCAGGATATTTTTGCTCCAGCCTGCTTTCTTCATATGAAATAATTTCATTTTCAACAAAAGAATTGTAAAGGAGGATAACAACAACTTGAACCGTAACATCAGGTCTTTTACTTTGATTGGCATCAAGATAAGCAACAAAATCCTTTTGTGTAAATGAACTTTGGCCAATTGTAAATAAAGGTTTAGATAATGATTTTGCACTGCTAGCCTTCCACTCACCAATAAAAAAGGTTGAATCAATGTATTTTACTAGTTCATCTCTGTTCTTAATATTTTCTTTGAAGCCATATTCTTTTTTAATTTTCGATATCAACACTACTCTGCCTAACTGTGATCTGGAATCTTTTGAAATTTTGTTTTTCAATTCAGATTTCATTTCCTCGAATGTGGGGATTTCTTTTTTATCGACCATTTTAACAATATGCCATCCGAACCTTGTTTGAAAAGGCTCTGAAATATCACTTTTGCTTAAAAGTTGAAAGGAGGCATTTTCAAATTCCGGAACCATTCTTCCGGTTCCAAACCAAGGTAATTCTCCACCTTTCTTTGCACTACTTTTGTCATCAGAGTATTGGGATGCCAACTGAGCAAAATCTTCTCCGCTTTTTGCCTTTTTATGAATTTCAACTATTTTTGATTTTGCAGCCTCTGGATCCTGACCTGATCCTTCCTTTGGGTTTTCAACCATTATGTGTGCAACAAGAATTTGTCCCCTTGCAGTCCTTTTATCAAGTACTTTAACTAAATGATAGCCAAAACGAGTCCTAACGGGCATGGAAACTTCTCCAACGGCTGTAATGAATGCTGCTGTTTCAAAAGGATATACCATTTGCATTGCAGTAAAATATCCAAGATTACCGCTATTTTCCTTAGCAGATGGATCTTCAGAAACTCTCTTAGCCAATTCCCCGAAATCCTCACCTTTTAATATTCGCTCCCGGGTTTTAATAATTTTCATATACGCAGCAAGGGTATCTTTTGGAAGAGCTGTTTCACTTACATTTACCAAAATATGACTAGCGCTTATTTCAATTTTATGCCTTTCGTAAGCCTCAGAAAGCAAATTATCATTAACTGCATTATCTGTAAGGTAGGGTTGGGACAGTTGTTTTCTATAACCAGCCAATTCATTAATAAAAGCAGAAGTAGTATCAAGTCCAAGAGATTCTGCTTCTTTAACCTTTAGTTTGAAATTAACAAAAAGTTCAAGATATTCCTCCAATGATTTTTCATCACCTGGAATCTGCCTGTTAGAGTTTTTATTATAAACATTCATGAATTCAGAGAAGTTCACCTTCTTATCTCCGATAGTCATTAAAACCGGGTCCTTTTCCTGTGCAATGACAAATAAAGAAAAACAAGTTAAAAATACAACCCCGGTTAAAACAATTAATTTTTTCATATTCTAATGTTATTTAAGTTTAAACAAATCTTAAGTTTCTTATAAAAATAATTACAATTACCATAAACTCCAAATATGGTTTTTTATTACCTGCTGTAATTGGGAGCTTCCCTTGTAATAATTACATCATGAGGATGACTCTCCCTTACTCCGGCAGCAGTAATTCGAATGAATTTTGCATTTTGCAGGCTCTCTATATCTCCTGCACCGCAATATCCCATTCCTGCTCTTAAACCACCAATAAATTGATAAATCACCTCGGAAAGGTTACCTTTATATGGAACTCTTCCCGAAATTCCTTCAGGAACCAGCTTTTTAATGTCCTCTTCAGCGTCCTGAAAATACCTATCTTTAGAACCTTGCTGCATTGCTTCAATGGAGCCCATGCCTCTATAGGATTTAAATTTCCTGCCTTCATAAATAATAGTTTCACCGGGTGATTCTTCCACACCGGCAAACAATGAGCCAGCCATTATTGTGCTTGCTCCTCCAGCCAGGGCTTTTACAATGTCTCCTGTAAAGCGAATACCTCCATCAGCAATAACAGGAACATTAAATTTCTTTAATGCTTTTGCAACTTCGTAAACTGCAGTAAGCTGAGGAACACCCACACCTGCAATTACTCTTGTAGTACAAATAGAACCAGGACCTATTCCTACTTTAACCCCATCTGCCCCTGCCTCGGCAAGCATTACAGCGGCTTCGGGGGTAGCAATATTTCCAACAACCACCTGTAAATCAGGATATGCAGCTTTTACCTTCTTAAGAGTATCTACAACTCCTTTTGAATGCCCATGGGCAGTATCAATAATTACCGCATCAACACCAGCCTTAACCAAAGCCTGAACCCTATCCATTACATCATGAGTAACCCCAACTGCTGCTGCAACACGGAGCCTTCCAAGTTCATCCTTGCAAGCATTTGGCCTTATCTTGGTTTTTATAATATCCTTATAAGTAATTAACCCAATAAGAACATTGTTTTTGTCTACCACAGGAAGTTTCTCGATCTTGTACTCCTGCAATATATTTTCAGCATTCATCAAATCCTTACCATCACTAGTAGTAATAATATTTTCGCTGGTCATAACCTCCTTAACAGGCCTTGCCATGTTTTTTTCAAACCGCAAATCTCGGTTTGTAACAATTCCAACAAGTTCCCTTTTTTCGGAAATAACAGGAATGCCTCCTATTTTATGTTCTTTCATTATATTCAAGGCATCTGCAACAACTGCATTTACCGGCAAAGTAATGGGGTCCTGAATCATTCCACTTTCCGATCGTTTTACTTTTCTTACCTGATCGGCTTGAGCAGCAATACTCATGTTTTTATGTAAAACACCTATGCCTCCATCCTGGGCAATTGCAATTGCCATTGCATGCTCAGTAACAGTATCCATGGCTGCAGAAACAATCGGAGTATTCAGTTTTATTTTCTTTGTAAAAAAAGAAGAGATATTTACATCTCTTGGAAGTACTTCGGAATAGGCAGGAACTAATAGAACATCGTCATAAGTTAATCCTTCCCCTAAAAATTTTTCAATATGTAAAGACATCAATAATGTTTTAAAATTGGGGGCAAAAATAAGAAAATTTTACTCTTAACTCCTTTAAATTTACTAAAAGGGAATTTAATTAAGGAATTTATTCATTCAAATAAAGCAAAAAGTCAATTATAAAAAACATGAGCCTTATAAATTAGTGCTTTTTTTGGAAATTATAAAATCCCAATTAACATTACCAAAAACAAAAAACCCCTGAAAATAATTCAAGGGTTTTTAATTCTGTTGCTATTATTTAAATTAATGGTTATGTCCATCACCAGGTCGGTGTTGGTGGGAATCAGCTACTTTTACATCAATTAATTCAACATCAAAAATAAGTAGAGCATTTTCAGGAATTACTGGTGGAAATCCTCTTTCACCATATCCAAGAGTATGTGGCACAATTAATTGTGCCTTTTCACCTACTTTAAGCTTAGCTATTCCTTCATCCCATCCTGCAATTACTCTACCCTGCCCCAATTGAAAGGTAAATGGTTCGCCTCTTTCAACGGAAGAATCAAAAACAGACCCATCGGATAAATAACCTGTGTAATGTACATAAACATTGCTTCCCGCAGTAGCAGCTGCTCCCTTAGTTTCATTGATTTTAATATATTTAAGTCCAGATGAAGTGGTAATTGTATCTTTTCCTTTTACATCAAAAGGTTTTGGTTTTTCAACAATGCTAAGGAGCTCAACTTCAAAAATCAAGGTTGAGTTTGAAGGAATTTTCCCCATGTTTCGTTCACCATAACCTAATTTAGAAGGAATAGTGAAAATCGCTTTATCACCTACGTTCAAAAGAGCAATTCCCTCATCCCATCCTTTAATTACCTGACCTGTACCAAGTTTAAATTTAAAGGGTTGGTTCCTAAAGAGTGAACTGTCAAAAACAGTATCGTTGGTTAATTTACCGGTATAATGAACGAAAACCATATCACCTGCTTTTGCACGAATGCCTTTGCCCTCATGAATGATTTTATAGGTTAGCCCCGATTCTGTTGTGAATTCTTTATTTAATAAAGACATGGTTTTTTTCTCCTTTTTTTGTTTTTTTTGTTTTTCTTGAGCCTGAGCAGTTGCTGCATTTATAAAAAGAGCAAGGATAAGCACTGAAAATATTTTATACATAAAACTTAAGTTTTAATTAACTTCCTTTAATTCAACTTCAAAAACAAGAGTGGTATTAGGAGGAATAATTCCACCTGCACCACTTTCACCATAGGCAAGATTTGATGGTATTATTAATGTAGCCTTACCTCCAACATTCATGTAGGAAATACCTTCATCCCATCCTTGAATAACCATTCCGGCACCTAATTGAAAATCTAAGGGTGCATAAGGTCTCTGAGGATCAAAAACATTGGCTTTTTTAGCCTCGCTTTCAACACTTGTATCAAAAACAGTTCCGTCCAGAAGTCTTCCGGTATAATTAACCTTTACCATTTTACCTTTTTCCGCCTTTTTTCCAGTTCCTTTTACTGTTTCAATATAATAAAGTCCTTTGGGTGTTGGTGTTTGAACAATATTATTCTTTTCCAGATATGCGGTTAATTGACTCATCTCCTGCTCGCGCATCTTTTCAATTCTTGCTTCTTGTTCTGCTTTAATATCCTCTGCTGATTGTAAATTAATTACTTTCACCTCAAATCTAAGTTTGCTCCCTTTTTCTATGAATTCAGGAACATCAATTTTTACATTTTTAACAAAAAAAGAATCTGCATTCACAAGAAATGAAGCGCTATCGCCTATTCCAAGCATTGTAAATCCTTCAAGAATGTCACCGTTATATTCTGATTCCATAATTTTAATGGACATTGGTTGACCAGTAACTCTTGAATCAAAAAGTAAAGAATCGTTTTTTGTGTAATAAACAAGATCGATGCTAATAAAATCACCAATTTTTGCCTGTCTTGCATCCTCAACTTTTAAAAGATGCTTGTACAAAAGGCCTGTTTCTGTTTCTTTATAGCCTGGAAATTCACCTTGACATGACACTAGCATTGCAGGGGCTAACAACAATGGAATAAATTTTTTAAATTTCATTTTTTGTTTTTTATAAATACTAATTATTAACTCTTAAAATCTCAACTTCGTATATTAAAGTTGTGTTCGGTGGAATAATTCCTGTTGAGGAACCACTTTCCCCAAAACCAAAATGCGAAGGTATAATTATTTTCGCTTTTCCTCCATTATTCATTTTTTTTATTGCAATCTCCAACCCGCTAATTACCTGTTCGGAAGTACCTAAAGTTAAATCAAAAGATTTTTTATCCGCAAAGGTATCGTCAAATACTTCTCCATTTAAGAATGAACCCCTATAATTTATAGAAACCTTCATCCCTTGTGTTATTTTTTTTCCTTCACCTTTTTTTTCAAAAATCAAATATATCCCATCTGAATAGGATGATTCTGAAATATTATTTTCTTTAATGTATTTTTTTAAAATTTTATGTTCGTGATCACTTTTATGATTTACCCATTCTTTTAATTCGATTTGGTGTTTAAGGTATTTTTCTGCTGGAATAATTTCAACAATTTTAATGTTTAGGATAACCTTCTTAGGTTTGCCCACCGAATCAATAATAAAAAAACGTGCAGCCTCATCAAAGGGAAAAATAAACGCAGCACTGTCTCCCTTGTTTAACATTGTAAGGGCTTCTTCAATCAGGCTTTCTGGATAATTGAAATTTAACTGGAAAAATTTTTCATGGGTAACTGCAATGGAATTTTTATTTTGATTAATTGGAATTGCTTGATATTTTATTCTAAGGTAATCAAACTGCTTAGGCAAATTACCAGTTCCCAAATGAAAAAACTTGTATTTTAAACCAGATGATGTTTGTAAAAAGCCTTGCGGCTTGGAAAAGCAAGAAGAAAAAACAACAATTAAAAGGCAAAAGCTATAACGAGTATATTTAGACACTCAACGTAAACTTAAAAGTTCAACATTATAAACAAGTGTTGCTCTTTGAGGAATTTTATTTTCATCACCCAAAAGACCGTGAGCCAAATGTGGTGGCAATATAAAAACTCCCTTTTCTCCAACACGCATATAAGTTATGCCTTCATGCAATCCACTTTCAACATTAGCCTGACCGATTAAAAATTCTTCCGGACCATTTTCATCAGATGAATAGCATAAAGTACCATCAAGAAGCGTTAATTTAAAATTCAAAGTAGCGTATTGTCCTGTTTTGGCTTTTTCTCCTATCCCCTTGCCTGAAATAAAATACCTTAAACCAGTACCGGATTCCTGCATAGGAATTTTATGCAACTTAATATAATTTTTTATTTGCTCGTCATCTTTTTTGACCATGTTCTTATTAGCAGCTATCAACTTTTCCTTATACTCAGCTTCTGTGGGTCTGTTTTTATTATTTGATTGATTTTCAGAACAATCCGAAAGAGTGACAGCAAGCATAAAAACGAGGACTATGGTATGAAAACGATAAATCATATACATTTAACTTTGAAGCGCGTTTCTGTATTGTGGTAACAAGGAAATGAACTTTAAAACTGTTTCATCCATTGTTAGTTCAGACATACCTCCTGCCGCATTGCCATGTCCACCACCATTGAAGTGGTTTTTGGAAAGTTCATTTACCGAAAAATCACCTTTTGAACGAAATGAAATACGGATATATTCCTCGCCTTCAGTAAAAAAAGCAGTCATTTTTATTCCTTCAATAGATAAAGGATAATTTACAAAGCCTTCAGTATCCCCTTTTTTATAATTGAATCTTTGCAACTCATCTTTAGTTAAGGTAATTAAAGCGGTATGGAATTCTTCAAAAACCTTGAGCTTTTCACTCAGGCAATAGCCCAATAATTTTAATCTGCTTTCAGTATTGGTGTCATATACTTTTTCATGAACCATTGAATTATCTGCTCCAGCTTCAATTAAATGAGCAATTACATGATGGGTTAGGGCTGTAACTGAAGAAAAACGGAATGATCCGGTATCGGTCATAATACCTAGATAGATGGCGTCAGCTATGGCCTTATTTATAATATCTTTATCACCCATTGCTACAATAAATTCATAAACCATTTGAGCTGTAGAACTAGCAAAGGTGTCCGAAATAGTTACATCTGCAAAGTCCTCGGGTTCTAGGTGATGATCAATAATGATTTTAATGGCATCACTAATACCGATAACTTCTCCTAATTCATCAATTCTTTTTAATGAATTAAAATCAAGGCAAAAAACAACATTCGCTTTGCTTATTATTTCTTTTGCCTTTTTAGCTTTAGTTTCAAAATTAATAACTTTATTATTACCGTTGAGCCATTTTAAAAAATCAGGATAATCATTTGGTGTTATAACAGTAACATGGTGGCCTTTAATTTGCAAATAATTATATAAGGCAAGCGAAGAGCCTATTGCATCCCCATCGGGGTTTTTATGTGTTACAATAACAATATTCCGGGGAATGGATAAGGTAGCACTTACTTTATTTATATCTTTTTTGTTCAAGGAGGATTTATTTTGGTTATTCAACAAAAATAGAAATAATAGACGGGAAGGCACAAATTATTTTTCTATTTTCGCAACTTGAAATTTTTAAAAACAATTATAATTAATCAATAAAAACAAGAATGGCAACTAACAGAACATTTACAATGATAAAACCAGATGCGGTTGAAAACGGATACATCGGTGGAATCTTAGACATGATTACCGGGGCTGGTTTTCGCATCGTGGCAATGAAATATACCAAATTAACAAAAGATGCAGCAGGTAGTTTTTATGAAGTTCATAAAGAAAGACCATTTTATGGAGAGCTTGTTTCTTATATGTCAGCAGGAGCAATTGTGGCAGCTATTCTAGAAAAAGACAATGCGGTTGCTGACTTTCGTAAATTAATTGGAGCAACTAACCCTGCCGATGCTGAAGAAGGAACAATCCGGAAAAAATATGCTAAATCTATTGCTGCTAATGCCGTTCATGGTTCCGACAGTGATGAAAACGCACAAAATGAAGGCAACTTCTTCTTTTCTATGTTGGAAAGACATTAATTAAAAAACCCATTACAATTTGTTTTTTAAATGTTATCCCGATTTATCAGGAGCCATATTAAATTTATTCGTGTTTATACACGGTTTTAGCATGTCTATTTCAAAAAAAGAGGCTGTCTCAAAAATAAAATATTGAGACGGCCAAAATTATTAACAAAAAAAGAGGCTGACCATTTGGAACAGCCTCTTATTTTTATTGGTATTTCACTCAGATTTTAACGGATATCCACATTTTCAACTACAACCATTCCCGCCTCCTTATTAATCAAATCCTTTATCTTTTCTTTTGAATAAGATAATTCATCCTTTAATGCAGATGATTCAATTTTCAAATAAAGGGTTTTATTTTTTATGACTATTTCTTTGGTCCGTTTTGCTACAGTAACCCCCATTAATTTTTCCCAGGATGCCACAGCAGATACTTCTGCTAACTTAACATCTATACGAAATCGTTTCAAAAAATCCGTAATGGCCTCTCCTATAGATTGCTGATTGCTGCTTCTTTTCATTGATTTTATAAATATGGCTCCTGTGGAGCAAACCTTTTAATTGCTTTTAAGCCTATTGTGCTTAAATAGTACTTGTTTTAAGCTCCTCCACTACAGTTCCTTTATCTATTTTGAACGTTTTAAATGGCAGTTGCAAATTAAATAAAATTTCAGAAATACGCTGACTGTTTGTATCCGTAATAAAAATTTGGCCAAAATCATCCGAACCAACTATTTCCATGAGCCTGGCAACCCTTTTTTGATCAAGCTTATCAAATATATCATCAAGCAAAAGCAAAGGTAGCGACTTTTTTATTTTTTTAAGGTATTCGAACTGGGCTAGCTTTAATGCCAGCAAGAATGTTTTTTGCTGACCCTGGGAGCCCATCTTTTTTATTGGAAACTCATTAATTTTAAATACAAGATCGTCTTTGTGAATACCACAAGTAGTATATAAAACATTGCGATCCTTTGGAAGACTTTCCAAAAGAAGGCTTTGAAAACTGTTTTCATTTAATTTTGATTCGTATTCAATCCCTACTGTTTCATTATTGCCAGAAATATGAATGTAAAATTTTTGAAAAAGTGGAAGAAACTCCCTGATAAAAGCACCTCTTTTTTTATTAATGTATTCCCCGGCAGTGATGAGTTGTGCATCCCAGATTTCAAGGGAATCCTTATCAAAGTATCTTTTTTCGTTAAAATTCTTCAGTAAAGCGTTCCTTTGACTTAG
Organism: Bacteroidota bacterium; assembly: GCA_013696965.1. NCBI lineage: Bacteria > Pseudomonadati > Bacteroidota > Bacteroidota bacterium. The sequence continues at coordinate 34,495 of JACCXN010000003.1, forward strand.
TATTTTATTATAGGTAATTAGCTTTTCAAGGTAAGTTTTGTTGTGCTGAGCAATGGCACTATCCATGAATTTCCGTCTGAACTCACTTCCATCTGTAATAAGTTCAGCATCAGCAGGTGAAATCAAAACTAAAGGAATGAGTCCAATATGATCTGCTAGTTTACTGTATTCCTTTTGGTTGCGTTTAAATTTTTTCTTTTCATTACGCTTCAATCCACAATATATGTTTTCAGTATTTTCTTCATTAATAAATTCTCCCTGTATTACAAAGAAAGGGGCATCATTTAAAATATTTTGAGAATCAATGGGATTAAAAAAGCTCTTACAAAAGCTTAAATAATGAATGGCGTCCAATAAATTTGTTTTTCCTTGGCCATTATCTCCCACAAAACAATTAAACTTAGCAGAGAAATTAATATCCGCTTCGGAATAATTTTTAAAATTGATCAGAAAAAGCTTGTGGAGCTGCATAAAAATTTAAAGTTTACAAAACTAGTTATATTTTTTTGTTGAAATCCTCGTTTTAACAAGAGTTTTATATTATTTATACACTAACTCATAAAATAAAGTGATTCATATATAAAAAAACTTATTTTTGCACTTTCCAATAAAAACTGATTAAGGTTATGTCTAAAAAGAATGAAGAACAAATAATAGATGTTGAAGAAACATTAAGCTCCTGGGAGAAAAAATTAGAGGAGAACAAAAAAAGCTATAGTATTATACTTGGCTCTATAGTAGCCATTGTGGTTTTATATTTTGCCTGGGCAAAGTTATATGTCGCGCCACAAGAGGCAGAGGCTCAATCTTACATGTTTTATGCCGAGCGTTATTTCACAAAAGATTCGCTGGATAAAGCTATGTTTGGGGATGGAAATCACCTTGGTTTTAATGACATTATAGACGATTACGGAGTAACCTCTGCAGCAAACCTTTCTCAATATTACATGGGAATTGGTTATTTGAGAAAAGGTGAATTCCAAAACGCGATTAATCATCTTGAAAAATTTAGTTCTGATGATCAAATGTTAAGTTCTATCTCACAAGGAGCAATAGGTGATGCTTATGCCGAAATGGGAAAATTAGAGGATGCTGTTGATAATTACTTAAGCGCGGCAGACAAAAACAGCAACAAGTTCACCTCGCCTATTTATTTAATGAGGGCCGGAATTGTTTATGAAGAACTTGGCAATTTCAGCAAAGCTGTGGAAGTATACAGTAAAATAAAAGAAAATTATCCTGATACAAATGAGGGAAGAGAAATAGAAAAATACATTGCAAGAGCACAATCCGCAATTGCAGCAAAATAAATTTCAGATTGGCAACAGCACTAAAAAACCTTTCAGATTTCAGTCATACCCAAGTTCCATCTGCCCTTGGTATGCGTTTTGGAATTGTTGTGGCCGAATGGAATGCTGAAATAACAAATGCTCTTGCCAAAGGTGCTATTGATGCGCTTTTAAAATATGGAGCTGTTAAAAAAGAGATAAGTATTAAATATGTGCCCGGAGCTTATGAATTAGCTCTGGGTGCACAATTTTTCCTGGAATTCGAACAACCTGATGCAGTCATTTGTCTTGGTTGTGTAATACAAGGAGATACCAAACATTTTGATTTTATTTGTGAGGCCGCCTCAATGGGTATTAAAGATTTGAATCTAAAATATAACACTCCGGTTATTTTCGGAGTTTTAACCCCTAACACATACGAACAAGCTCAAGAAAGGGCAGGAGGAATTCACGGAAACAAAGGTGAAGAAGCCGCAGTTACTGCCATTAAAATGAGCACGCTTAAAAGGAGTTTTAAAATTTAACTATTTTTTGGTTTTACCCATATAGTTCATTGTATAATGAGCTATGTTGCATTCGTGAAAAATTTCTCCTTCTTCTATAAATTTCTGACGTTTATAAAATTTTACTGCGGGAAGTTGGGCATGCAGATAAATTCTTTTTCGAAAAGGTACAACATCTTTTAAAATTTCTTTTAAAATACAATGGCCTATTTTCTTACTTCTAAATTCTTCAAGTACGGCAAACCTTTCCAGTTTGATTCCGTTTTGAGTATGCCTCCAACGTGCAGTGCCCACAGGAGTTCCATCATGAAAAGCAAGATAGTGCTGTGAGAATTTTTCAAATTCATCAAACTCATCCTCTGCTCTAACATGCTGTTCCTGGACAAATACTTTCTTTCGGATATCAAAAGCGAATAAGGCAAGATCAGAGTTAATGCTAATGAACTTTTTAAGGTTAATCATAAGAAAGTTTGAATGATTTCAGTATGAAAAAATTCAATGAATCAATCATTGTATTCTTGATCTTCATCATTTAAATCATCTCTGTCAGAGTCATTATCCTCTGATTCAATATCCGAAAATGGTTCATCTAAGAAGTCATCTTCATCCTCTGAAAAAAGAGAATTTTTCCAGTTTTTGTGTAATTTTTTTTCGGCAACCTTTAGTTTAGGCCCCTTTTTTAATCCATCAATATCCTGTTTCTTTTTTGATGAAACATTTTTAGGATCTGATTTTTGATTTTTCATATTCGTAAAGCAATATATTTTTCAACAATTATACAGGAAAATTTAACACATAGTTACACTAATAAGCAATAATTTTCATAACAAAAAAAAATAAAAACCTATTGCCAATTATCTTCTTACCCAGCAATCAATTTTTTATAGCGAAGACGTTGTGGATTTACATCTCCAAGTCTTTTCTTTTTATTTTCCTCGTAATCAGAATAAGCACCCTCAAAAGTATATACTTGTGAGTTTCCTTCAAAGGCTATAATATGGGTACAAACTCTATCCAAAAACCAACGATCGTGAGAAATAATAACAGCACAACCTGCAAAATTTTCGAGCGCTTCCTCTAAAGCTCTTAAAGTGTTAACGTCAATATCATTTGTTGGCTCATCCAAAAGCAAAACATTTGCTTCTTGTTTTAAACTCATGGCAAGGTGCAACCTGTTTCTTTCACCACCGGAAAGCACACCACATTTTTTACCCTGATCAGCCCCATTGAAATTGAATTTAGAAACATATGCTCTGGAATTCATTAATTTTCCACCTAATTCAATATTTTCATGTCCACCTGAAATAACCTCCCAAACCGTTTTTTCAGAATCAATGGAAGAATGACTTTGGTCAACATAACTTATTTTTACTGTTTCGCCTACTTTAAATGATCCATTATCAGGGTTTTCCTGGCCCATAATCATTCTGAAAATAGTGGTTTTTCCCGCACCATTTGGCCCTATTATTCCAACAATACCAGCAGGAGGAAGAGAGAAATTAAGGTTTTCATAAAGCAATTTTTCGCCATATGCTTTTGAAACTGAAACAGCATCTATAACATTTGTACCCAGCCTTGGTCCTGGAGGAATAAAAATCTCCAATTTATCTTCTTTGGATTTAGTATCCTCACTCATTAATTTATCATAAGCACCTAACCTGGCTTTTGATTTTGCTTGTCTTCCTTTTGGATTTAATTTCACCCATTCCAGCTCACGTTCAAGAGTTTTCCTTCTTTTACTTTCCGTTTTCTCTTCCTGAGCAAGACGTTTTGTTTTTTGATCTAACCATAAACTGTAATTCCCTTTCCATGGAATACCTTCTCCCCTGTCCAATTCAAGAATCCATCCGGCCACATTATCAAGAAAATAACGATCGTGAGTAATGGCAATAACTGTTCCTTTATATTGTTGCAGGTATTGTTCAAGCCAATCAATTGATTCTGCATCTAAATGGTTTGTTGGTTCATCCAAAAGCAAAATATCCGGTTGTTTGAGCAAAAGCCGGCAAAGTGCTACCCTTCTTCTCTCTCCACCAGAGAGTACTTTAATTAGCGTATCTGCTTCAGCACAACGCAATGCATCCATTGCCCGTTCAAGTTTATTGTCTAGTTCCCAAGCATCAGTCTGTTCAATTTTTTCCTGTACAACAGCTTGCCTGGCCATTAACTTATCCATTTTTTCGGGATCTTCAAGAATTTCAGGATCACAAAACCTTTCATTGATGGTTTCAAATTCCTTAAGCAAATCAATTGTTTCTTGTACACCTTCCTGAACGATTTCTTTTACTGTTTTGGTTTCATCCAGTTTGGGCTCCTGTTCCAGGTAACCTACCGAATAGCCAGGGGAAAAAACCACTTCTCCATTGAAAGATTTTTCTTCACCTGCAATAATTCGCATTAGAGTGGATTTTCCTGAACCATTTAAACCAATGATCCCAATTTTTGCTCCATAATAAAATGACAGGTATATATCTTTTAAGATTTGCTTATTTGTAGATAAAGTCTTACCGACCTTTACCATGGAAAATATTATTTTTTTATCGTCTGACATTATTTGAATATTAAAAAATTATTTGAATTCATAGTCCTTTCAAGCTATTAACTATTTATTGAATTGCTTAAAATCACTTTCCAACAATCCCTCAGGAGTTCCTTTAGAAATTTTATGTTCACTTATATAAAGCAATTCTCCACCTTTTGCAGATAAAATATATTTAAGACAAGTTCCAGTATTTGAAATTTTTTCAGGCCCTATTTTATGAAAATAGAGAACATTAGGATCTTGCTTTTTAATGGCGGTATTGATTTGTTTTTGATCAACAATTTTCACTTCACCTTTAAATATTTTAGCAATTGCCTCCTCACTGTATACCTTTGCGGTTAAATCTTCTGCTAATACATAAAGCACACCATCTTTAATTTCCTTTGTTTTGCTATTGTAATGACTTAACACTTTCTTTTGTTCAGCTATTCCATTTGTAAAAACAAATTCAATGTGGTTTTGAAGGAACTGAACAAGACCAGGTATTTTGTAATTATAATACTGGTCAGAAACATTATCGAAGGAAAGAGGAAGAGCAGCAAGCCATTTCATTTTACCAACTTTTTTTGCTTTTTTATCACCTTGAGCTATAATCAAATAATTTAATGTAATGGGTTCCTTATCTTCGGTTTTATGCTTTGCAGCAAAAAGAAAATACGAACCTACATCAAATTTTTTTTCTTCAAATTCAGCCTCTGTAATGTATTCGAATTTATTGATCTTCCATAAATTTTTCATTGCAAAACGCATCGCTTTGTTATATTCCGATTCTACATTTTCAACCATTTCTTTGTTTTCCGTTTCTACTTCAGTTTCATTCACCACTTTTGTGTATTTTACATTTGTAGTTGTAGTGTTACCTTGAAGTACGACATATAAAACTGCTTTTTTAAAAGCAGAAACCTCGCTGGAAGAAGCTGTAGAGATTTGAGAAAATGTTTTGTTATGAATAGTTAAAAGAACAACAATAGAAAGAAAAATATTTTTCATGTTTATTTATTTGTTTAAATAGATTATACAAAGTTTAAAGTTAAACCAAATTATTCTTTTAGATTGATTTCAAGGAACAAATATCGGCAAAAAAGCGAAAACCTGTTAATTTAGTAACGAAATAAAGCTTGATTTTATTTAACTTTGGCCCAATTACCAGATTTAATGGAAATAAAAAATTATTTATCCCTCATAAAATTCAGCCATACGGTATTTGCAATACCTTTTGCAATCATAGGATTTCTATTGGCCGTAAGTTTAACAGACAATCAATTTGATATTCAACTATTGTTTTTTGTCCTGCTATGCATGGTTTTTGCACGTAATGCGGCAATGGCTTTTAACAGGTACATTGACAGAGACATTGATAAATTAAACCCACGTACTTTTAATAGGGAAATACCATCAGGAGCAATAAAAGCGCCTTCTGCCCTGGCATTTGTGATTTTGAATTGTATTTTTTTTATTTCAACAACATGGTTTATTAATGAAATTTGTTTTTTCCTATCCCCCATAGCATTAGTTGTTGTATTGGGATATAGCCTTACAAAACGATTTACATTTTTATGTCATATAATTTTGGGTATTGGCTTATCCCTGGCTCCCATTGGTTCATACATTGCAGTTAGCGGCACTTTTGCTTTATTGCCGCTATTGTTTTCATTTTCAGTTTTATTCTGGGTTTCCGGATTTGATATTATTTATGCACTTCAGGATGAAGAATTTGATAAAATCAATAATTTAAAATCAATTCCGGTGTTATTGGGAAAAAAAAATGCTTTGTTACTGTCCTCCCTTTTTCATTTCATTACCTTTGGATTTATTACCACAGCAGGCATTTTAGGTGATTTCGGCACTTGGTATTGGATTGGCTCGGGATTGTTTTCATCACTTCTAATTTACCAGCACTCCCTTGTTAAGCCGAATGATTTGAGCAAAATAAACCTTGCTTTTTTTACAACAAATGGAATTGCTGCAGTGGCTTTTTCTATTTTTGTTTTTCTTGAGCTTTATTTCTAATTAAAGCCCCTATTAACGGTGAATGCTGCTATAATAACCTTTGTATCTTTAGTAACCTTATTTTTAGGTTATCGTTTTTATTCAAAATTTATAGCTCAAAAAATTTTCAGAACCGAATCTGAGGATGAACTAATGCCTTCTGAGGAATTCAGGGATGAAATTGATTTTGTTCCCACTAAAAAGCATGTATTATTTGGCCATCATTTTTCATCCATTGCCGGTGCTGCTCCAATTTTAGGTCCTGCAATTGCAGTAGTTTGGGGTTGGTTACCAGCCATAATTTGGGTAGTGTTGGGAAGTATATTCATAGGTGCAGTCCATGATTTTGGAACACTGGTTATTTCTGCCAGAAACAAAGGAAAATCAATAGGCCTTATTACTCAACTATTTATAGGGGAACGCTCTAAATTACTTTTCTTAACAGTAATATTTCTTTTGGTATTTATTGTAATAGCGGTATTCGCCTATTTGATTGCCAATCTTTTCGTTTTATACCCCGGAACTGTTATACCAATTAACTTTGAAATATTTGTTGCTGTTTATATTGGTTTTAAAGTTTATAAAAACAAGGGCAATTTACTTGTTCCTTCTATAATTGCTCTGGTGCTACTCTATTTTATGACTTGGGTAGGGTTTTTATATCCGGTAAGCCTGCCGGAATGGTTATGGGTAAATGACTCTGCCGTTTTAACATGGATAATCTTCTTAATGATTTATGGCTTTATTGCAGCAGTACTTCCGGTTTGGACCCTGCTTCAACCAAGAGATTATATAAATTCTCATCAGTTAATTGTGGGCCTGATTTTAATTTATGCAGGAATATTTATTGCTCAACCCATAATGGATGCTCCCGCAATTAATTTAAATGAAAACAATGTTTCCTGGTTTCCTTTTTTGTTTATAACCATAGCCTGTGGTGCAGTATCTGGTTTTCACTCTCTTGTTTCATCAGGTACAACTTCAAAACAATTAAAAAACATAAAGGATGCTCGTTTTGTTGGTTATGGAGGAATGATTGGAGAGGCCACACTGGCCCTTGCAGCAACAATAGCGGTGGCAGCAGGGTTTGATAGTTCCCTTGATTGGCATAATCATTATGGAGATTTGGAATTAGCAAGTGGAATGCAGGGCCAATTAAAAGCATTTGTGAATGGCACTTCTGGTTTTTTGGCAGAAATAGGCCTTAACCAAACTATGATTGATAATGGTGGGAATAAACAGTCATTAGCGGCTGTATTTATTTCAGTACTTATAATTAGTTTTGCAGCCACTTCACTAGATACGGCAGTAAGAATACAACGATACATTATTGGAGAAATCGGTGAAAGCATAAAAATAAAGTTCCTTGAGAATAACAGGTTTATACAAACTTCCCTTGCAGTAGGCCTTTCATTTTTATTGGTTTTAACCGATGGGAGTGGCAAGGGGGGATTAAAATTATGGCCACTGTTTGGTTCTACAAATCAATTACTGGGCTCTTTAACTTTACTTGTATTATCTTTATGGCTTTTTAAAATAAAAAGAAATTTTTGGATTACTTTAATACCAATGATCCTAATAACTATTATAACTTTTATAGCAACAGCTTATACTTTTTTTAATTATATTGCAAATAGCAATTACCTTCTTATTTCAATTTCATTTATTATAGCCGTGTGTCAAATATGGATAATATTAGAAGGGATTAAAGCGTTTTCAATTTTAATTAAACAGAATCAACTAAAAAGCAATTGAAAAACATTCTGTTTCCTACCTTTCTACTAGCTAAAAAAACACTTAAATGGCTGCTTGCCATAGTGCTTTCATTAATACTCCTGCTTTTCTTTACAAATTTATGGATAATTCAAACTGCATCTGGCAAAAATTATTTTTCCTTATCTAAAACACCAGTTAATGAAGTGGGCCTATTGCTTGGAACCAGTAAGTATAACAGCAGTGGGCAAAACAATATTTTTTTTTACAATAGAATTGATGCTGCCGCAGCATTGTATCACGCTGGGAAAATAAAACATATAATTGTAAGTGGTGATAACAGGGAGTTGAATTACAATGAACCACGTGATATGAGAAGGGCTCTTGAAAAAAAAGGAATACCTGAATCAGCCATTACCCTTGATTTTGCAGGTTTTAGAACACTAGACTCGGTTATTCGAAGTAGAAAAATTTTCGGGCAAAATAAAATTACGATTATTTCACAAAAATTCCATGTTCAGAGGGCTTTGTTCATTGCAGATTATTATGGAATAGATGCAATAGGATTTTGTGCACAAGATCCTCCAAACACTAGTTATTACCCAATTTTTGCAAGAGAAATTTTTGCCAGATTTAAAGCTGTTTTGGATTTATATGTGCTAAAACAAAAGCCTAAATTTATGGGCAAGCAGGAAAAAATAATTATTAACTGACCAATGCTGGAATTGGCTTGATTTTTTTTACTGGTTTTTAGTTATTTAGAAAAAAACTATTGCAGGCTTTTAAGGATTTCAATTTCCTGGTTTTGTTCAGGAAAAACAATAACAAAGCTATTATCAGGGAATTGTTTGGCCATTTTTTTTGCCACATTATCTAAAAAATTATTATAAGAAATAGTTGATTTTCTGGCACTAATAACAAATAAAAAATCATCGGAAGAAATCTTGTTTGTAATAGGTGAAAAATCATCCCAGGCATCAAAAAGATTATATTTGGCTGATATTATAGGACTTGTTAATTTTACAACATCTTTAATTTTCTCCTGTGTTGAAAGCAATGAATGAAATTCTACACCAGAACTTGTTTGCCTTGCTAGTTGTTTAATATTTTTCATCCATCTTAAAAAACCCGGTTCATATTCAGCATTAGGAGGAACAATGGCAACTATTTTTTTAATTGTGATAATGGGGTTAATAATATTACATACAGAAATCATTTGATTTGTGTTCATTAATAGTGAATCTAAAATACTTCCAAAAAGTCTGTCTTTTGCGCTTGTACTTATATTCCAACCAATAATAACTTGATTTATATTAAGATCTTTAATTGCACTGATAATACCACTTGCAATGTTTAAATCAGTTCGGGTAACAATTTTAACTTCATTTTCAGTAGAAGAAGCATGTTTCATTGCTTTTTCAAGCATGCTCTCACTTAAAATGAGTTTTTCCCTGGCATCCAAATCATCTTTAAAAACAGCTAATGCATGAATAGGTTCCTGAGAATTTTCATCTTTAACCAGAATTGAAAAATCCATTAAAATTTCAATAGTAGCCGGGTTAGAAATAGGAACAAGGATTCTATTTGGCAAATCAATTGTATCTAATGCTGCACCACTTTGAATAATGGCAAGTTTTCGACCAGATTTTTCAGTAACCAAAGAGCTGATAAGGCATGTGACTAGTATCATTAAAATTGTTCCATTTAATACGTTTTCATTCAACAATCCTAATTTATAACCAATAATAACTGCAGCTAGGGTAGCAGCGGCTTGTGCATTACTTAAACCAAAAATGATATTTCGTTCAGTTCTTGTATAGCCGAAAATTTTTTGGGAAAAGAAGGCTGCAAGCCATTTACCTGTTGTAGCAACAACAATCATGGTTGCAGCAACAAACAAGGCTTCAGGGCCCCTAAACAATACTCTTATATCAACCAGCATTCCTACACTTATTAGAAAAAAAGGAATAAATAAGGCATTGCCAACAAACTCAATCCTGTTCATTAGGGGTGAAGTGTGCGGGATAAGTCTATTCATAGCTAATCCAGCCAAAAATGCACCAATTATGGCTTCAATTCCTGCTAATTCTGCAAGGAAAGCAGAGGCAAAAAGTATTGCCAAAACAAAGATATATTGGGATGTACCTTCACCTTCAACGTTTTTAAAAAACCAGCGTGATATCCTTGGAAAAACGAATAATACAATTGCAGAAAAAATCAATACCGAAATTATTAATCTTATCCAAAACTCGGTATTCAATTCACCCGTGGCACTTCGGGCAATAATTGCAAGTACTAAAAGGGCTGCTGTATCGGTTATTATTGTGCCCCCAACAGTGATTACAACAGGTTGAATTCTTGCAATTCCAAGTTTGCTTATAATTGGATAAGAAAGCAGGGTATGGGAAGCAAACATACTTGCTAAAAGCAAGGAAGAATCAAGCGAAAATTCAAGTAAATAATAACCGGATAAAGTTCCCAGAATCATTGGTATTGTAAATGTCAATAAACCAAAAACAAGGCTTCTGTTTCTACTCTTTTTAAAATCATGTAAATCTATTTCTAAACCCGCTAGAAACATAATATACAAGAGCCCCACAGTTCCAAAAAGGATAATGGAGGAATCTCTTAGTAACAGGTTAATTCCATTTGGACCTATAATAACACCAGCGAGTATTAATCCAATAATTCCAGGAATGTTTAATTTTCTGAATAAAAGTGGGACAAAGAATATTACAAGCAGCACTAATGTAAAAATCAGAACTGGTTCTTTAAAAGGCAGAGAAAATTGAAAAAGAAGCATCATTATAATATAAAACTCAGCAAAATTAATGCTTTTGAACTAGCTTTTTTTATAAACAGGGAAAATATATTTATAAAAAAAGGAAGCTATTAACTTCCTTTTTTTTAGGCTACTTAAATTCTTATATTACATAGGGTTATTCTTAGTCCAGGATACTTCAAATCCTTCCGGACGCACCACCAAAACTGGAACTTTGGAATGATTTACAATAGTTTGTGCTGATGAACCGAGGAAATAATTTGAGGAATCAAATTCCTGTTCAGTCATTATCAAAATAAGATCGGCATCTTTTTCAGATGCAAATTTCATGATAATATTTGCATGGTCTTCTCTGTGCACAATTGTGCTCTCGTGCATTACCTGGTTCTTTTCCAGGAATTCGTTAACCTGTTGAATTTTCAATTCAAAGGTTTTAACATGGTCCTTGTCCTGATCTTCAGAAAGCAATCCCAGAACAAATATTTTAGAATCAAAATGTTTGGCTAAAACCGTTGCATGAGCCAATTTTTGCCTTGATGAAATTGAATTATCTACAGGAAAAACAATGTTTTTAAAACCTGGAGTTTTGGCGTATGATTGAATAGTTAAAACAGGACAACTTGCTCCAACCACTACCCTTTCGGCATTACTTCCAATAAAGAACTCTTCAAAACCGCTTGAACCATGAGTTCCCATAACTATAAGATCAATACCTATTTCCTTAGCTGTTATGATTATTTCGCCTGCAGCCTTTCCTTGACGTACAATTGCATGAGTTTTAATTTGTGAAGAAACATCTGATGCAAGTTCCATCATTTTATTTTCGGCAATTTTTGAAATTTTTCCAAGATTTACCATTTTAGTTTCAGGAAGGAATATATCATTAATTAAGAGAGTATCTTCCATTACATGAAGCATAAACAACTCAGCCTTGAATGTTTTAGCCATTTTCACTGCATGTTCAAAAGCAACCATGGAGGTTGGTGAAAAATCAAGTGGAATAAGAATTTTTTTGAATTCTACTGGTTTCATAATAGTTAGTTTTTGATTTTCATAAATAAATTATTGTATTTTTTTAGGAATAACACTCATAACAGGAATATCTGAATCCATAATAATTTCTTCTGCAGTTGATCCAAGTAGTTTTTCTTTCAAGTCTGCCTCATGCTGTGTCATAATCATTATCATGTCTCCCTCAACTTTATGAGCGTAATCGATTATTACCTGTGCTGTTGTTTCCTCCCCCTTAATTGCCTTTACTATTTCCGCAGTACACTGTACATCACCTGCTGTTATTATTTTTCTTACCTCCTCTAATTGTCTTACCAGTTTACTGACTAAGAAATCATCGGTTGTAAATAAAACAGAAAGTACTCTAATGGAACAATTACCCTTTTTAGCGAAATCAATGGCATTGGAAATTTTTTGAGTAGTTGTCTCGGTTAAATCAAGTGGAAAAACGATATTCCGGCAACCCTCATAATGGTGCTTTCCTTTAATGGTAATAACAGGGACAGAGGATTCACGAACTACTTTTAAAGCGGTATCTCCAATTAATCTTTTTTTAAACCTGGAACCTGAATTAACTCCCATTACAATAAAATTCGCCTCTAAGGCGGAGGCAATTTTAGTAATCCTTTCATGAACCAATCCTTGATCAATAATAATATCAATGGGCACTTCAGGAGTTGCGTATTTAAGGGCAATTTGTTTTAATTTTTCTTCAACATTCAAGGTTTCCTCACTACTTGAAAAGAATTTACCAAGACCGGTATCTTTAACATGAAGTAATTTTACCTGAGAATTAAAATAAACAGAAAGATTTATTGCCTGCTCAAGGGCGATGAGGGATTGTTCAGAAAAATCAGTAGGAACAAGAATTACTTCAGATTGTTTTTTCATATTTTCTGTTTAAATGCTGCCAGCATTCAATCTTTTTATAAATTTGAGCATGGGCAAATATATAGGAATTAACTTACGTGACAAAATAAGTGAGTCAGAACTAATATTAAATTCTGATGGTAGTGTATACCATATTCGTCTTTTGCCTGAACACGTGGCTGATGATGTAATAGTGGTGGGAGATCCGGCCAGGGTTGAATTAATTAGCAGCAAATTTGATCGGGTTGATTTTAAAATTTACAACCGTGAATTTATCACTCATACTGGTAGCTTTAACAATAAAAGAATAACTGTAATCGCAACAGGGATAGGAACAGATAACATTGATATTGTATTGAACGAATTGGATGCGGCAGTAAATATTGATTTACAAACAAGGCAGATAAAAGAGCAAAAAAGATCACTGAATATTATCCGAATAGGCACATCAGGGGCACTTCAAGCGGACATTCCCGTTGATTCATTTGTTGTTTCATCCTACGGTTTAGGTTTTGATGGTTTACTTCATTTTTATGCTGGATGGGAAAATATAAATGAAAAAGAGATTACACAAGCTTTTATTGATCATAGTAAGTGGAAAGCGGAATGTGCAAGCCCCTATGTTATTAAGGGCTCTGAAGTTCTAATAAATAAACTTGGAAAAGGAATAAGAAAAGGAATTACTGCAACAGCATGCGGATTTTATGCCCCCCAGGGAAGAAAATTAAGGGCTGGACTTTCGATGCCACAAATGAACGAGCTTTTAACCACCTTTAATCACAAGCAACTCCAAATCACTAATTTTGAAATGGAAACATCTGCACTCTATGGCCTTGGGACATTATTAGGGCATAATACTTGTACCGTATGTGCAATAATAGCAAACAGGATAATAAAAGAGTATAGCAGGGATTACAAATTAGCTGTTGATAAGCTAATTGACCATGTATTAGAGAAATTAACCAGTTAGTTGTTAATAATTAAATGCAAGGTATGTAATTAACTGAAATGCTCCTGTTAATTTTGTCTTTAAACAAAGTAGTCCATGGAGAATAAAGAAATTAAAGCACTTATTGATCTTCTTGATGATCCTGATGAAGAGGTTTATTCCCATGTTAGGGTAAAGCTTCTTTCCTTTGGTGAACAAATAATTCCTGTTCTGGAGCATGTGTGGGAAATGGGCGACCCCTTTAACAATCTCATTCAAACCAGGATAGAAACCATTATCCATAAAATACAGTTTGACAACATTGCTCATGCATTAAGCAAATGGGCAAAAGAAGGCGCAACTGATTTACTTACCGGGGCAATACTAGTTTCCAAATACCAATATCCTGATCTTAATGAAGAAAAAATAAAATCCAAACTAGATCAGATTACGCGTGATGTATGGCTGGAGCTAAACGCAAACCTTACCGCACTTGAAAAAGTTAGAATTTTAAACCACATTATATTTGATGTTCATGGCTTTAGTGGGAACACAACAAATTATCATGCTCCCCAGAATTCATATATAAACAACGTATTAGAAAGCAAAAAAGGCAATCCTCTTTCCTTATCCATTTTATATGCTATTATTGGTCAGAAGCTAGGAATTCCTTTATATGGAGTAAACTTGCCACAGCATTTTATCCTTGCATACGTTGATAAAAATGCAGATGATGGGGCTTTTAGTGAGCAAGGTGATGTTTTGTTTTATGTTAATCCTTTTAGTAAGGGAGCAGTATTCAATAAAAAAGAAATAGATGACTTTCTGAAGCAGCTTAACGTTGAGCAAAACAAAAGTTTTTATGAGCCTTGTTCAAATTTGGATATTATTAACAGGCTTTTAAACAACCTGATTAATTCCTATGATAAATTAGGATATCCTTCCAAAAAAGAAGAATTGAAGGAATTATTGAAATCCCTTTCTGAATCCTAAATTAAGATAATAAATTTCCACCAAAGAAGTGAAATAAATTTCACGCAAAGAGCGCAAAGAAAAAAAACACGCAAAGGCGCTGAGGGAAAGGACCTTCTTCCTCAGTGCATCAGTTTGTAAAATCCAATTCATAATTATGGCCCTTGCAGTGGCAGGTGTTCTTGCTGGGACGGGTACTTGCTATTGAATCATTATTTTCTTTGTGATAGTGTTTTCTGAATACATCAGCTTAAAAAAATAAACTCCGGGAGCCATTGTACTAAGGTCAAAGTTGTTGTTATAAGATTCTGTACCATTTATCTTTTCCCACATTATTTGTTTTCCTGTGTTGTTATAGATCCCTACCATCACTTGATCAGAATCAAATGGTTTAAAACTTAAGTTAAATCTCCCATTATTTGGATTTGGGAAAACCTGAAGTTCAATAATTTCTTGAGAAAACTTTTCAATGCCAATTATTAAATTAAAATCAATGGTATCGCTATTGCTGCATCCCAGCGCATCTGTTACTTTTACAAAATATTCCCCTGGGGTATTAACTGTTATATCCTGTGTGGTTACACCTGTACTCCAAATATAAGTAGAACCGGAGTTTTGAGCATCTAAAATTACTTCAGAACCCGCAGGCAGATCAGAATCAGGACCTAAATCAACTAAGGGTAAAAAATTAACCCTAACTTCAACAGTATCGTATCCCATACAACCATTTATATCTATAACCTTTACAAAGTAATCTCCATGAGTTTTAACAGTAATGGATTTTGTGTTCTGCCCATTGCTCCAAAAAAACAATTCTGCACAAGATGAGTTAAGAATAACAGAATCACCATCACAAAAAGCCAGTGAGGTATTAGAGGTAATTTCCGGAATAGGACTTGCAAGAATATCAACTATGACTGTTTGTGAAACTGCTGAACAATTATTTTGATTCCAAAGGGTGAATGAATAACTTCCAGCGGATTTAACAGTAATGGAATTTGAAGTTTCACCTGTATTCCACACATAGATTCCTGCATATCCTGCATAAAGTATCACAGAATCTCCAGGGCAAAAAGAGGAATTCCCTATTGTATTAATTACAGCAACGGGTGCGGGTATAACAGTTATTGATAAAGAATCAGATATTGCAGAATTTCCATTTGAATCAAAAACAGTTACTGAAACTTCTCCCGAAGTTTTTACAGTAACAGAACATGTAGTTTGTCCTGTGCTCCAAAGATAACTATCACCTTGACTTGATGTTAAAACTACTGAATCATTGGAACAGAATGTCAATGGACCACTTGCAGTTACAACTGGTTGAATGTTTGTTGGAGTTATTCTGATTTCAAACCAGGCAGATGCACCAGTTTCAGCTCCACTTGCATTAAATGAGAACATCATTTGTGCTCCATTAATTTCATAAACAGAATTATCTCTCAGGTCTACAAGCTGAACTAGCAGGTTTGGCAAACTCACATTATTCTCGATATTAATTGTAAAGGTGCCGGAATTATTAAATTTCAAGTAAACAGGTATTTGTACTGATAAATCTAGAGGAGGTAAACTATTTATCGACAGTGAATAATTTTCCAGTGATTTACTATAAATTGATGGAACTGATGCATTGTTACTGAATAATTTGTGAGCATCAAACGGAGGATCAAAAGATTCCGTAGCTCCAGTTCTAAAAGCAATAATTGACTCATCGGAATAAGCACCTTTAACAATTTTTAATCCCAAGTGATCAATTGCATTAGAAAATTGGGGAAGAGCCAGAAAAATAAAAAATAAGGTAAGGCATTTAATAATAATTAGATTTTTGGTTTTGCTTGTTTTCATATCTATATAATTTGTTTTTTAACTGTTATTTGGTATAGCCATGTTGTATTCATTAGCGTTTGTGAACGGTTCGTGCATGGCTATTTCATAATGCTTAGTTTTATTAATACTTTATATTTATTTGACAAAGCTATATCGCAAGCCAAATGAATATGGCTGTTATTCGGTGAGTAAAAGGAAGAAAAAGGTGAATGAATTGAACAATAAGTTGAATGAAACTTGGAAAACAGATTTTACTGATACCAAAGCACAAAAGCATGCAAACTCAGATAAAAAAAAATTTTGGTGAAAATTGGTGCTTTGGTGGCTATTTTTCTTGCATATCTAAAAGTGACCTGGTGCTGATTTTCCTGCCACCAAAGCACAAACACCAAATAGCACCAAAAGTCAGGAATAATTTAAAAATGAATTTCAAAAACACAAGCGAATCGAGCATGCTTTGTATCCATCACACTAAGTAAATCTTGACAGATTTCTAAATCAGGAATAAGTTTGCAAGAAAAATATTTATGCAAACAAGAAAAGAAATACTTTCCATTTTGGAAGGTTTCCAGGAAAGCGGAGCAGGTGCTTTTTTCCGGTTACAAGCAAAGAGCCTGAACAATACTAAGGAAAAACCAATCAAACGATTGATGGGGATTGATTTTAAACCTAAACCTCTGTCTTCAATACCCGAAAAACCCAAAACAAAGATACAAAAAACTAAAACCGCTAGAAAAACCAGGATCGAAATTTTCAGTAGCTTAGGGTAAAAACCTTATTATTGTTTCATCAGCATATCCATTTCCTGAGACTCTTATTAAAAGAACATTTTCCAGACTCCTAAAATTTGATCCATTAAATGGAATTTACCACTCCTTTAACAGTTTTGTTTGAATTTATATCGGTAATAATATTAATGGAACAAAGTTGCTTAATGCCAATAAAAAAAGCAGTATTTTATACTAATTGTTTTTCAAATGTAGATAATTTGTTTTTTTAGTTGTCATATGGAATACGCCACGTTATATTCATTAGCATTTGTGAACGGTTCGTGCATGGCTATTTCATATTCCGATATTTTTGCTTTTAAAATTATTATACAAAGTACACTCATTCATTTAAGCGAAGCTATCTGAATGAGCCTTGTATTTATCACATGTAAAAATAATAAACAAATGTTTAAATAAGATGGATTTGTATTAAATTATGTTTTACATTGCGCAGATATTTATTTTTGCAAAGACTTTTTTTAGGGATAAAAATTGATTATTTTTAATAATAAGAGTAAAACATTTCATATGACAAAATTGTTAAAGAAATATTCTTTTTTAAAGCTATTGCACCGAAAATCAATAGTTTTATTGTTTCTGCTTATTTTTATCAATAACTCTGATGCCCTCACAAGAATTTCTGTCAAATCAGGTAATTGGAACAACAGTGATACTTGGGGTTGCTTTAATTGTATCCCCAAAATAGTTGATGATGTTGTAATTAGTTCCGGACATACTGTTACTGTAACTTCAGGAAAGCCTGTTGTAGCAACTTTAACCATTAATGCTTCCGGAGAATTATATCAGACTGTAGAGTTAAGAGTAAAAAATTCTTTAATCATTAATGGTATTCATACAGGATCAGGCAATCTTTTGGTTACGGGCAATAATGCATTAATTGATGGAACAGGCACAATAAATAATTCAGGCACTTTGGGGGTAAATCAAAATGTTTCGATTAAAGTTACCTGTGATTTAACTAAAAACTTCGGCAATGTTGAAATCAGCAACAACAAGGCATTAATCAACAATGGTATTTTTAGGATAGTAAACGGAAATTTAATCGGAGGAGGAGCTAGTTCTACCTGGATAAATGAACAAAATTCTTTATTAATAGTTGGTGGAGAAGTAATGACAACGGGATTATTAACTGCCACAGCCATCAATAATACTGTTATTTATACTGGGGGGGCTTTTCAATTTATAAAAAACACTAGTTATTATAATTTGGGAATCAATAAAATATCCAGTGCTGTTGCACGGTTTGCTGGCAATGCAATAATATACAATAATTTCACCATTACTTCCGGCATTGCAGAAGTAGATCCCTTTGCTTTATCAGTTTACGGTTTAACTAATATTAACGGCAGGTTAAAATTAACAAGTGCAACAGGAGCCAAAATTTTTAATAACATTACAATCGGTTCATCCGGCATTTTTGAATGTACTGCAAGCATACCGGTAATTGTTAACGGGAATATAATTAACAATGGCAGCTTTATTTCCAACACAGGTATTTTTTCTCTTGATGGCACTTTAATGAGTATAAGTGGTGTCAACAATGTTCAATTCAATAATCTTAATGTTAACGGTAGTTATACCAATAACGGCAGTGTGGGTATAAAAAATTCATTTACCGGACCCGGCTCATTTTCTCAAGGTACAAACTCTGTCTTAGCATTAGAAGTAGTTCCTGCAAATTTTACTGTAACTACTTTAAATGCGGAAGCTACAGAAAACACAGTACTATATAATGCAGTTGTTGACCAACAAATTAAAATCCCAACTGCAGGTTATTATCATCTGAATATAGCCGGTTCCGGCACAAAATTTCCTGCTTCCGCTTTAATTATAAATGGAAATTTAAATATCAGCAGCGCACTTGATGTTTCTTTGCTAGATTTCGATATTAATCTTGCGGGCAACTGGAACAATACCGGAATTTTCATCCCCAGAAATGCAAGAGTATTTTTTACCGGTGCAAATCAAAATATAGTTAATCCATTAGGAGAAACTTTTTTTAATTTAACCTTATCCGGTACAGATGTAAAAACAATTGATGCGGCAATTACTGTTATTAATGATTTGGTAATAAACTCCACTTTAGATGTTTCAACCTCCGCACATCAAATTAATGTTTTAAGAAACTGGAATAACAATGGAACTTTTGTAGCAAGAACAGGTACTGTTGTTTTTAATGGAATTATCTCTCAGCTAATTGGCGGCTCAGCTTTAACAACCTTTGGAAATATAAATGCCAGTAATCCTTCAGGCGTATCGCTCTCGGTTCATTCCAGAATTACAGGCACTCTTAATGTTGATCAGGGTGCGTTCAATACTACAGGGTTTAATTTTACCTTAGTATCCAATGCATACGGAACTGCCAGTATTGCTGCTTTAATAACAGGAGATGTCATTGGTGATATTATTATGGAAAGGTATCTTGCTCCCGGCCCTAACGATTGGCGTTTTTTATCTTCCGCTGTTAGTGGAAGAACTTTTAATGACTGGAAAGACGATTTTATTATGAGTGGGTTTCCCGGATCCCAATATCCAACATACGGTTTTGTTTCAATGTACACTTATAATGAAAGTGCTCCCGGGTTATATGAAATAGGGTATGTTGGAGCAACTAACATTACAAATCCAATTACAACAGGAAAAGGTTTTTGGGCATATATAGGGCCTACTCCACTTACTATAGACGTTAAAGGCCCCATACACAAAGGCTTAATTTCATTGCCTGTTACTTACACCCCAAGTTCAGCAGGAGCAAGTCAGGACGGTTGGTGCATGGTTGGAAATCCTTATCCTTCCACGATAAACTGGGATGCCCCCGGCTGGATTAAAACCAATGTAGCTAATGCTATATATATTTGGAACAGTAGCAATCAACAATATGCCGTTTATCAGGGAGGGCTGGGTATAAATGGAGGTTCAAAATTTATTGGTTCATCACAGGCTTTCTGGGTACAAACTTATGGATCTTCTCCTGCTTTATCCCTAACTGAAAACGTGAAAGCGAGCAATGACAAGTTTTTAAAAACCGGTTCCACAAATCTTAATATTCTTAAGTTTTCTATTGAAGGAAATAGCTTTAAAGATGAAACCATTATTAATTTCGATGCTTCTTCATCCCTTGCATTTGAACCTAATTTAGATGCTAAAAAATTATTCAGTTTTAATTCAATTGTTCCATCAATTACCACGGTTGCTGATTCCATGGATTTATCAATAAATTACCTGCCTGATCTCTTTGAAAATATTTCAATTCCAATTAAAGTATTGACCGGTGTATCTGGAAATCATGCTATTAATATTGACAAATCCGAATTCTCAGGGAAATTCACCTGTATAGTACTTGAAGACTTAGTAACAGGAACATTTATAAATTTAAACAGCACTGCATCCTATTCATTTAATTTAAATGATACTACTTCTGCCCCAAGATTTTTACTACACTTAAAGCCCGCCCTGCAAAATCAAATTAAACCTGTTTCCTGTGCAAATTATTTTGATGGAGCTATTAAGGTATCAGGCAAACCAGGAGATATTTTAAATTTTACCTGGACTGATGCCTCTGGAAACACCATCAAAACAACGACAGGTGCAAATAATGACAGTATCAATGATCTTTCTCCCGGAATTTATTTTATTACTGTTTCCGGGACAGAATGTGGCTCCATTACAGATTCAATCATATTGGTAACTCCTGATTCTATCTCCTCTGCTATTTCATATACTGATGCAAGTTGTCCTTCTGAAGCAGATGGTTCAGCATCTGTACTAATTTCAGGTGGTACTCCACCTTATTCTTATATATGGAATAATGGCTCAACACAAAGCAGCATTTGGGGTCTTTTATCAGGAAATTATGAATATACTGTTTATGACTCCAAAGGATGCTCATATACTGAAAATATTAGTATAAATAATGAAACTCTGGTTACTGCAGCATATACTTCCAATAAGGATACTGTTTTATTAAGTTCCGGAGGTTGGATAGATTTTTACAACACCTCTTTTAATGCACAAACTTACTTATGGGATTTTGGTGACGGAAATACTTCTTCCAATGAAAATCCTTCTCACCAATATACTATAGAAGGTGAATATCAGGTAAAACTCTCAGCATATAATAATTTATGTGTAGAAAGTAAAGGTTCACAAATTGTAGTTTTAGATAATCCAACTGATATAGCCAATATAGCTTCAAATGAAGAAGAATTAACTTTTATCCAGAAAAATAATGAAATAAAATTGATTTTTAATCTGGATACTCAATCAGAAGCAGAAATATCTGTTTACAATATTCCCGGTCAATTAATTTTTTCAGGGAGTAAAATAAAAGTAAAAAATGATATTATTACTGTGGATATTTCAGTCTTAAACCCGGGAATTTATTTTATTTCAGTTAGAACAAATAAAACCCTTACTTCTAAAAAAATTGTGATATTATAACTATGACTTAATTTCCAGAATCTACTTTTCTTCCAATCAGCACATCCCCTGTATTCATTGCTATTAAATAGATTTATCAATTCTTTATTTTTTTAAAAAATCTAACTTGAAGAAGTGCTCCTTTTATCATAGTTTTATTGAATTTTTTTACCGAAAAGATAAAGATTTTACAGTTTCATTTGACAAACATCACAAAGTTGTAAACCCCATGGGGAGGCCTTTCTGGAATCTCAGGATGATGTTCTTTTAGCCAATCGTGGATTTGTGCCGAAGAAGTGTCTTGGTATTTGGTGAGTTTTTTTTCTTCGACAAATATTTCAAAAGGTGATAATATTTCATCTCTTTTCTGGACTTCAAGAAAGTGTTTCTCCATAACCTTCTTCAGTCATTTGAAGGTGTTTCTTGACCGTTCTGGCATCCATATTACCAGACGGGCAATTTTAGGACTTGCTAAAGCCAAGCTTTACGTGTTTGTGAATTTCGTGATACATGATGATCCAGTTGTTTAAGTCGTTTTTTGTCATATCGATTAGAGGTTTAAAATTCCAATCGAAGGAACAGTAAATTTGACTTTTTAGGAACTAAATTTTGCCCCATGGGGCAAAATTTAGTTCCTAAAACCATACATCCATATTTTTAGAAAGTAGTACTTTCGTGTTTTCCAAAAACACTACATTTCGATTTGCCATGTTTATGACAATGTTATTTTCCGGTTACAGACAGGTTTATTCCTTTACGTTTCAGCCCTTTTTGTTTTCTGAGCTTTTTCAAAAAGATGGCTATAAAACCTCCACCCGGACCATAGCCGCTTGTCCTAATAAAGGATTAAAAGGAACTTTTACATCCTTTTAATCCCTTATACATTTCATTGCTACCTAATTTTCCGACATTGTAATTGTTACGTTTTTGCCAGGATTCCCCACGGTATTGCTACTACTAATCCTAAAATTTCCCCTTTTGTTCTCCTCT
>JACCXN010000004.1 GCA_013696965.1 Bacteroidota bacterium
GACTGGCTCGTTTCATACACTCTTTAAAAGTCTATCATCTCTATAAAAGTTTTGTTACCTTGTCAAAGAACTTATCTTTGTACCCCGAGGTAACGCAGGACACACAACGCCCTATAACAGCACCTACAAAAAATTGGCGGTTCAGTGGTTAAATGAAGTTTTGTGCTTCGTATCAAGTTTTGTCGTGGCAGACAGTTTAGTGCTTCGAAATCGCCAACTTCTTGTAGCTGCAAAACGTTAGCGGTCATTGTAAAGGACGACAGCGCAGCCTGATAATTTTGTGCGGACAGACAGATTGAAAAAAAAAATTAACTTTGACTTTTACTGACAGTTTTTTACGACTGGTAGACAAAAATAAAAGTGGAGACCAGCAACCACTAAAAAAACGGGGCGACACCGAAAAGCCAAACGAGTAGGACAATTTTAAAACAAAAAAATATGAAAACAATTTTGACAATTTGCTTGTTATTGACCGTTTTCGGTGCAATGAACGCTGTATTAAATGGGACAGTTGGTAAAGACATTATCCAAATGGTAATGGGAGACGAAAGAACAATCGGGACAGATTTTTTGAGAATATTGATTGGACTTTCTGCAATTACTACTCTTGTTTGGGGACTTAAAAACCTCTATTCAAAAAAAGCATAAAATTAACCTGACAGTTTATCGTGACACTTACTGCAAAGAGAAAGGACGGATTAGTTTAGTTTTGGCGAGAAGGCAAACCGACAACAACACAAACCGTGACAGTAACGGACAATGACGAAAAAAAAAACAACGAACCGCTAACAGCACCTACAAAAAATTGGCGGTTCAGTGGTTAAATGAAGTTTTGTGCTTCGTATCAAGTTTTGTCGTGGCAGACAGTTTAGTGCTTCGAAATCGCCAACTTCTTGTAGCTGCAAAACGTTGAGCGTAATGCGTGCATTCAAAAAAATCGGATTTGAAACCGTTATTACTTTCGAAAATTTTTTAGATTTTAGTTGATATTTCTAATATTCAATTCCTATTGATTAAGTCAAATCCTTGAATGTTTTGAATGACCAGACGGATTTTGGTTTTTGTTATGTTCTTCTTAATGCTTTTGGAATAATTCTATGTTTATCACAATCTAATTTCTTATGTTTAAAAACCAAAATCCTTGGAATCTTTTGGACGGTTATTCAGGATAGGATAAAAATTGAAATGTATCGAACTTCCGTGCATTAAATGTATCATAAGGAGTGATTACTTATTTGGAATACAACCAACTCATTGCAGAAAAAACAGGGAGTGAGAAATTAAATATAATTGATAAAAATAAGTTTAATGAATTAAAAGACTATTATGATACCAGAAGATAAAATTGACCGCAGAAATAAAATTTTAGAAGGCTTGAAAAAGGCTTATGAAAAAATGTTAGAATTTAAAAAAGAGAGAAAAAGCGAACTTGTTGTTATTAGAGACAATAAAATCGTTAGAATAAAGCCATAAATTAGCACTTCAGCCAACACTGGGAGCTTTCAACTAAAACTTCGCTCAGCAGAGATTGCCAGTCTGAGAAAATATACTTATCCAATTACGAGCCATAGAGGAGGTCCAGGGCAATCATCTTTTTTTACAGCCTGTGATTGTTATTGCAAAGGCGGCTAAATAAATTATTTTTTTCATAATTGTTTTTTAAATTGTTAGAAACATTTTTGTTAGTCTTTTTTTAGGAAGAAATTGCATTGTAGCTAATGCGCTATTAAATGCGGTAATTGAATTTTTTGTTGATTTTCAACTATTTCTTGATCCAAAAAATTATGCCGAAAATTATAACAAATACCAACAGGGAAACAACTTTATATCATAAAAATATTTGTGGAATTTGTTCTCGAATTTTCCCTACTGGAGTTGCTATCTACATTGGTAAATTGTTTTAGCAAATCACTTGGAGACAAAAAGAAGAGCATGGCCAATTGCTTCGCTGGATGAAAAAGTTGGGTTACAATACCAAAATTAAAACAGGAAAAGCCTAATTTTTTATTAAACCGGTATCGTATGGCAAAAGAGAAAAAGGCAGAAAAACCAAATAGTCCAAATGATGGATTATTTGAAAATCTTCAATTAAAAAAGAGAGTGGCTGAACTGGAAAAACAATTAAAAGAAGCAGAACTTAAAGCCATAGTTTTTTCTACAATGGTTGATATTGCTGAAAAAGAATTTAAAATTCCAATCAGAAAAAAGCACAATATCAAACCACAGAAGCAATGGAAAAAGACTTTCCGCACATAGGAAATGCCAAATTATGTGGATGGTTAGTTATTACCAGGCAGCTTTCATATTTAAGTAAATATTTTGATATAATTGAGCATTGTACCCCAGGTCAATATTGTTTTCAAAGGCAACTACAGAATTGGTGGATAATTATTTCTTAAAACACTCTTCTTATTTGTAAAACCTGTAGCCAATAGTGGCCTGGTACCAAACATTTTTGTAATTAGGATTGGTAGATGTTCCATCGCCATTGTTTTTCTGGATATCCCATCCTGCTCTTGCTCCAATTACCAAATGATTAATATTAATATCAGCCCCGGCAACAAAACCAAAAGTGTTTTTACGGAAATTGGTATTTTCTATTTCTTTTTCCTGCTCATAACTTATGCTTCCATTAGAAAACACATCCTTTTGATGAAACAGATAAGAAACTTGAGGGCCGGCCAAAAGAGTTATAAATTCACCTGGCTTTAATGTAATGAACAAGGGTAAGTCAATATAACTTGTGGTTCGCGTATGGTTATAAGGTGAACCAAGAAAACTGCCTGATGAGCTATACCCTTTTTGAGAAAGCAATACCTCGGGCTGAAGCCCTATGAATTTTGAAATAGGAATTGCTAAAAAAATTCCAGCTGCCAAACCTATTTTTGAATTGGCATAAAATTCTTCACCTTGAGAATCATAAACATTTGAATAATTCAGTCCCGCTTTTGCTCCGAAAATAACCCTTTCTCGCAAATCATTTGTTTGGGCTTTACCACTTTGAACTATAAGGAAAAACATTGCTATAATTAATATTGATTGTTTCATACTATTTAAGTTTTAGATTAAAAATTTGTTTACTGTTGAGTTCCTGTATTATTAATTTATTTTTAACTGAAAAAATTACTGAAAGCCTGTCTTAATTCTTCCAAAATTTACTTTTATTGTTTAATAAACATTTAAAACATTTCTCTTATACAAAGGTGAGTTGCTTATTTCCTTTTATTGTTACACAACTTATTAAAGTTGTTACATTATTCACACTTTTTGCAACCCTCTACTATAGTAAATTCATTTACCTTCCCCTCAATTTAAACAACGTTGGCCAGGTAACATGTAATGATGCAATCAGCGTTCAGAAAATAATGATCAGTAAATAAGCTTCTCCTTCTCTTAATTAAAAAAGCACCCAGCAAATTGCGCAAATTGCTGCGGTGCTTTTTTTAAAAACTCCTGCATTATTCCAAGCTACATCCTAAAAGAAGATAGTTTTCAGT
Source organism: Bacteroidota bacterium (assembly GCA_013696965.1). Taxonomy (NCBI): domain Bacteria; kingdom Pseudomonadati; phylum Bacteroidota; species Bacteroidota bacterium. Next base: position 3,498 of record JACCXN010000004.1, read on the forward strand.
AATCTTATATTCTAAGGGGATATGAAAGTAAAGAAGGTGTTGATCCTAAAAGAAGGTAGTTTTCAGTAACCCGTAATCTTCGGTTTTTGTCCAACACAGTACTATTAAATCCAGAGGGATATTATTACTTGCTTTTCTACCCCTCTGTTCTTCCCGTTGGTTTTATCTTTTAGAGTAATTGTTAATAACCCGCCTCTGAACGCTTATATTAAACACTTCGTTCTTTACATGCCAACCTTAGCAGCAGGTTTTTTGGTAATTTGCTGTAAACCTTTTACTTAACCCACTTATAACAAAAACTCATTTTTGGATGAAAAAGGACATCTAAATTTTATGATTTTATTACTTTATGGAAACTGCATGTGTAGCTAAAAGCTACCTTATTTTCGGACGTAGTTTAAAACTACGCCTAGCTTCTAACTAAAACTATGCACAGCAGGGAGCTTTCAACTAAAACTTCGCTCAGCAGAGGCGTTTTTTGTTTTTATTACTTAAATTCTTAATCATAAATTCCAAATAAACAGTCCTAATGAATTAGTTTGAATTAGCAGCAGCAGCAAAAGTCAGAAAATCACTTAAAAGGTCGCTAATACATACAATATCAGTAACACCAAAAATTCGTTCTTTAAACAGTATAGGATTTCGTTTTTTAATGACTTGTTTTTTACTTAACTTCAATGGAAATAAAAATCATTACAATGAAAGAAAACGGAGAAGAAAAAAAAGAAGCTAATCAAAATCTGACAAGTGACCAGGGAGTAAGAATAAATCATACAGATGATTCTTTAAAGGCTGGTTTAAGAGGACCAACATTAATGGAAGATTTTCACTTCCGTGAAAAAATCACTCATTTTGATCACGAAAGAATCCCAGAAAGAGTTGTACATGCAAGAGGGTCAGCAGCACATGGCTATTTCCAGTCTTATGTGCCAATAAAAGGGTTAACAAAAGCATTGTTTTTAAATGACACTTCAGTAAAAACACCTGTATTTGTGCGTTTTTCTACAGTTGTAGGATTTCGAGGTTCAGCTGACACTGTAAGGGATGTAAGAGGATTTGCGACAAAGTTTTATACTAAAGAGGGTAATTTCGACTTAGTGGGTAATAACATTCCTGTATTCTTTATCCAGGATGGCATTAAATTCCCTGATTTAGTCCATGCAATTAAACCAGAACCTCATAATGAAATGCCTCAAGCATCCGCTGCACACGATAATTTTTGGGATTTCACCTCCTTGATGCCTGAGACCATGCATATGATCATGTGGGTTCTGTCTGACAGGGCTTTACCTAGAAGCTATGCAATGATGGAGGGTTTTGGAGTGCATACATTCCGAATGATTAATGAAGAGGGGAAATCAACATTTGTAAAGTTCCATTGGAAGCCACTTTTGGGAATGCATTCCCTTGCATGGGATGAGGTTCAAAAACTAGCTGGAAAGGACCCGGATTTTAATCGAAGGGATTTATGGGATAGAATAGAAAAAGGAGATTATCCTGAATATGAATTAGGGGTTCAAATAGTAGAAGAAGACAACGAGTTTGATTTTGCATTTGATTTACTCGATGCTACCAAAATCATTCCTGAGGAACTTGTGCCTGTTCAAAAAATAGGAAGAATGGTGCTTGACAGGAACCCGGACAATTTTTTTGCAGAAACAGAGCAGGTAGCATTTCACCCGGGAAACCTTGTGCCAGGGATTGATGTAACTAATGACCCATTGCTACAAGGAAGATTATTCTCTTATTTAGATACCCAACTAAACCGTTTTAGCAGTGCTAATTTCACAGAAATTCCAATTAACAGGCCCCATGCTGATGTTACAAATAATCAGCGGGATGGTTTTATGAGGCAAACAGTAAACAAGGGAAGGGTAAATTACACTCCCAACTCCCTTGCTAAAGGTTGCCCTTACATGTCCTCATTTAGTGAAGGAGGGTATGTGCATCATCCCCAACATGTAGAGGGAAATAAAGTAAGGGAAAGAAGCAACAGTTTTAAAGATTTTTTCAGTCAGGCAACCATGTTCTATAACAGCATGTCTGAAGCAGAGAAAAAACACATCATCAGTGCATTCCATTTTGAATTAGGAAAAGTAAATACCATGGAAATAAGGGAAAGGATGGTTAATATGTTGACGAATGTTGACCTTAAATTATCACAAGAAGTTGCAAAGGGTATTGGATTAAAAGAACCTATGGAAATGGTTAAAGTTAAGGGTGTAGATTATGAAGTGATAGAGAAACTAAAAGAAGAATGGAAACATAAAAAAAGCGTTATCAGCTCCCCTGCTTTAAGTATGGAAAGCACAATAAAGGATACCATTAAAACCAGAAAAATAGCCATTCTGGTAGAAGATGGATTTGATTATAAAAGCCTGAAAGAGGTAAAGGAGTTTTTAATGAAGGAAGGAGCTACTATTGAAATAGTATCAGAGACATTTGGCGAGAAAAAAAGTATGGACGGACAAATGATTGATACAGATAAAAGCCACCTTACTACTGCCTCTATTATGTATGATGCGGTATTAATTCCAGCCGGTCAGGAATGCCTGGAAAATTTACAAAAGCAAGGCGATGCAATTCATTTTATCAATGAAGCTTTCAAACATTGTAAACCAATAGGCGCCATATCCGAAGGGGTAGGGCTGTTAAAAAAATCAGACATCCCGGACATGTACATTAATTCAAACAATGTTGTAAATACCCAAATGGGTATAATATCCATGAATGGAAGTGGAAATTATGAACTGTTTAAGTCAGAATTTAAGACCGCAATAGCTCAGCACCGTCATTGGAGCAGAGAACAAATGGAAATGGTTCCTGCATAAGTGGGATCCACAAAAAAAAAGCTTCCTGAGATTTTATCACCTTAGGAAGCTTTTTTATTTACAATAATCCAGGTTATTTGCACTATTATAGACTTTTTATGTTTTTTCATGTCCCAGGCTATTGCCTGAAGGCCTGTAGAGTACAGGTTTGTTGTTTTCTGTTTTCCAAATATCATTCTTCAGGTGTTTTTGGATATAAAAGTCTAAACGAGTTTGAAAAAGCTTGATGCATTATTGTTACATATCCAGCTAACTAAAACTATGCACAGATGGGAGTGCAAATAAAAATCCACAAAATTCTTAGCGCCCTTTGCGTAAATCTCTTTGCGACTTTGCGTGAAACTCCAGGTATCTGTTTTTGGAATAAGAATGTAAGCTTGCCTTTAATATCAAATAAAAAAATACTTGTTTTATTTAAGTGCAATTCCTTCTTTAGGCTTTATTACCTTAGAAACGGTATCATGATGGAACATGTGTACATCTCTTTGAGGAAAAGGAATTTGAATATGATGTTCTTCAAGAGCTTCTTTTAATGTTTCCATGTTGTCGAAATAAACTGGCCAGAAATCTTCGGTTTTTGTCCAACATCTTACTATTAAATCCAGGGAACTATCTCCAAAAGATTTAAAATGAACTAATGATTCAGGATCCTCGATAATTCGCACATCTTTTTTTAGAGCTTCCAAAATTACTTTTCTTGTTTTTTTAAGATCTGTTCCATAAGCAACTCCCACACTCATTTCCACTCTGCGAATTGGTTTGGCAGTAAGGTTGCTAATATTGGAATTGGCTAAGGTACCATTTGGAATAACAACCACTTTATTATCCAGGTTTCTAACTTTTGTATATAAAATATCAATCCCTTCAACTTCTCCTAAAGTGTTTTGAGCATCTATAATATCTCCAACTTTAAATGGTTTGAAAATCAAAATCAATACTCCACCCGCAAAATTTGCAAGAGAACCTTGTAAAGCCAAACCTACAGCCAAACCAGCTGCACCCAAAACAGCAAGAAAGGAAGTAGCTTGAATTCCCAGGGTTTGCGCAAGGGCCAGAAAGAGCATTACATATAGAAAAACTTTTAGGAAACTGGAAAGAAAAATAGCCAGTGAAGACTCTAACTCATATTTTGTAAAAATTTTCTTTATTGATTTTACAAGTAATCTTATAATGAAAGTGCCAATAAAATAAGTAATTAACGCAAGTAAAACCTTAGGCACAATAACAAAGCCAAGATCTATTGCCTGAGTAATCAGCTTATCAAGGGTCTTCATATCCATTTCCATATTCATTATTTTCATCGCAGGTAAGTTTATTTCTTGATTTATTATTCAGGGAATTATTGCAAAATACGCATTATATCCTGTATTAACAGCAATTGCACATTAATAGTGGGTTATAACAATTTATTTTCTTGAATTTTTTTCTTTTTACCTATAATGAAAAACAGTTTTGGAAGAACTATTTATTTTAACTTTTATTGACATTCTTTTCAAAAATGAGCTGTTCTGTTTTTGAAAATAGATAAAAACAAAGAAAACCACACATCAAAAAACAAAGAAAATTTAACTAAATTCCACTGAAAAATCTATTTTAAAAAATTAGAAATTTCAACTGTTTTTTTGTGAAACAAAGATTACAAGTTCAACCAAAGGTTCTATTAATTACAACAATAACCGGAGCTTTTAATCCCTTTTAAAAAATTAAATATTTGCTTAGACACAACCAAAAAAATTAAATTTTTATTTCTGTTCTAATTATTAACCCAAGCGTTTTATTAAACGACTAAGGTTCATTTAAACAATTAGATATGATTTATCAAATAGAGGTCTTTTTTATTTTTCTCCATTAGGTATTTATTTAACAATTCTTTAAGGGTATCAAGGTAGGAAGCCAACGACCTGTAATTTACCTGTGGATTCTCCTGTAATTTCTGAGGATCTTCCTCTCCTCCGGTATAATAATTATATTCCTCAAGCTCATAAAGAAGTTCAGGATATTTTTCCTGAATTACTGTACTTATTTCTACAATCTTCTTTATTAATTCTCTTTCTTCAGGTTTCATATGTATATAATTTGATTTTTAGTTGTCATATGGTATTGCCATGTTAAACTCATTAGCGTTTGTGAACGGTTTGGTGAATGGCTATTTCATAGGATGATTTGTTGGATTAATGCAATTTAATGTTCAATTTTAATACCTTAATTTTTCAACTATTCTCTCAAAGAAATACAAATTCAATACCTAAAAAACAAGTAATGACTGACCGGATAAAAGAACTTCAGAAGGAATCTCAAGCACTAGAGCCGCTTGCTCCAATAAGAAACAAGGTAAGGGAAAGTGTAGTAAATTATACCGAAAATTTTCTTGATACCTTAAAACATCAAAAAGCATTTACTATGGAGGAGAGCAAAGGAGAAGATATTTATTCTTTTGCTCCCTCAGAAGAATCTTTAAAAATGGATACATTAATCGATGTTTTGAAAAAAAATGTTGATTATCCCTCATTAAACCCTGCATCTGCCGGACATCTTGGCTACATCCCCGGTGGTGGCTTATATTATTCTGCCCTTGGAGATTACATTGCAGATATTACCAACCGTTATGCCGGTGTTTTCTTTGCTTCGCCAGGAGCTGTACGTATGGAAAACATGCTTCTTAGATGGATGGCAGAGCTTATGGGTTATCCACTTGAATCTGGGGGGAATCTTACCTCAGGAGGAAGTATAGGCAATTTAACTGCTATTGTAACCGCTCGTGATTCCTTTAATTTAAAAGGCAGAGACCTTGTCAAAAGTGTAATTTATTTTACAAAACAGGTTCATCATAGTATTGACAAAGCAATACGCATTGCAGGGCTTGGGGAATGCATAATTCGTTATGTTCCGGTTGATTTAAAATTCAGGATGAATGCAAAAAAGTTAGAACAAGCAATAAAAGAAGATAAATTAAAAGGTTTAAGCCCCTGGCTAATAATTGGATCTGTAGGCACTACGGACACAGGAGCAGTTGATCCGGCACTTGAAATAAGTGCAATTGCCAAAAAGTACCATCTTTGGTTTCACCTTGATGGCGCATACGGAGCATTTTTTAATTTATGCGATGAAGGCAAAAAGGCTTTAAAAGGTGTAGCTGAATCTGATTCTATTGTAATGGATCCGCACAAAAGCTTATTTCTTCCTTATGGATCAGGGGCGGTTTTGATTAAGAACAGAGACCAAATGGCCAAATCGCACCAATATTCGGCAAATTATATGCAGGATACAATTTCCTCAATGAATGAATTTTCCCCTGCTGACTTATCCCCTGAATTATCTAAACATTTCAGAGGACTAAGACTTTGGCTTCCATTAAAACTTATTGGTTTAAAGCCTTTCCGATCCGCGCTTGAAGAAAAAATATTACTTGCACGATATTTTTACGAAAAAATTGGTGAAATTAAGGGTTTTGAACTTGGGAATTACCCTGATTTGTCTATAGTTACTTATCGTTATATTCCTAAAAAAGGGGATGTAAATGAATTTAATAAAAAGCTGGTAGAAGAAATTCAAAAAGACGGAAGAGTATTTATTTCCTCAACAATTTTGAATGGAAATTTCATGCTAAGACTAGCTGTTCTTTCATTTAGAACACATCTTGACACTATTGATTTAGCCCTAGAATTATTAAAAGAAAAGGCTCAAATGATAGAGAAAGAATTGTGAATACTGCTTATTATCTTGGTTTAAAACTCCTGGGATTAATAATTTATAACCACCAATCTTCTTAAAGCTTAATGCAAACATTTTTAGGTTCGGTAAAAAACTCAAGTGCTTCAAATCCTCCTTCACGGCCAACTCCTGAATTTTTAACACCTCCAAAAGGGGTACGTAAATCACGAAGTAACCAGCAATTAATCCAAACAATACCAGAATGCAGCTTATTGGCCAGGCGGTGAGCACGTGAAAGATTTTCTGTCCAAAGAACTGCTGCAAGTCCATACTGAGTACTATTTGCAGCGTTTAGCACCTCTTCTTCGGTATCAAAAGGCATAATGGTAACAACTGGACCAAAAATTTCTTCCTGGTTGGTACGGCAGTTATAGGCCAAACCTTCAATAACAGTAGGTTGAATGTACCAACCATCCTTACATTCCCCCTCTAAAATAACACGCTGCCCACCTGAAATCACTTTACCTCCTTCTTCCTTAGCCAGCTTAATGTAGGATAGCACTTTTTCCATATGGGATTTTGAAACCACAGCTCCTAACTTACTGCTCTCCTCCATTGGGTTGCCTACTTTCATGGTTTTTACCTTTTCCACAAAAGCATCACGGAATTTTTCATATAAGGGCCTTTCTATAAATATTCTCGATCCGCAAAGGCAAATTTGTCCCTGATTTGCAAATGATGATTGAAGAGTAGTATGCAAAGCCTTTTCAAAATTACAGTCTGCAAAAATTATATTTGGATTTTTACCTCCAAGTTCAAGTGAAAGTTTTTTAAACATGGGGGCAGCAACCCTGGCAATTTCAGCTCCGGTTTGAGTTCCTCCGGTAAAAGAAATCAGAGGAACATCGGGATTTGCTGTAATAGCAGCACCAACCTTATGACCATAACCATGCACAATATTCAAAACTCCTTTTGGCAAGCCTGCTTCAATACATATTTTTGATAAAAGATAAGCTGTCATAGGGGTAATTTCAGAAGGTTTGGCAACAACACAATTTCCTGCAGCCAAAGCTGGTGCTATTTTCCAACTAAACAAATACAACGGAAGGTTCCAGGGTGAAATACAACCCGCTACTCCAACAGGAGTTCTGAGCGTATAATTAAGTGCAGTTTCTTCCATTGCATGAGCACTGGAGGCAAAATGAAGAATGGCTGTGGCATAAAAATGAAAATTACTTGAAGCTCGTGGAATATCAACCATTTTAGCAAGCCACAAGGGTTTTCCATTATCTATTGATTCAGCAAGAGCAAGATTATCCAGGTTTTCTGTTATTAATTCAGAAATCCTGATTAAAATTTCAGATCTCTTTTCTTTTGAAGTTAATGACCAGGATGCAAATGCACCTTTTGCAGCTTTAACCGCATCTTGAACATCTTCTCCATCAGAGTCGGGTATCAGGGAATAAATTTTCCCGGTAGCAGGATTGTAATTGTCTATAAAAGAATTGCTATGAGGCCCAACTAATTGACCATTAATATAGTTTTCTATTTTTTGCATTGGTATATAGTGTGGTTTTATTTCTATTTATTTCAGTGCTAAAGTCATTGTAATATTATCAAAATAGCTATTCTTTTGGTTCTTGAAAAACTTTTCCTGAACTCCATTTTCCTTAAATCCTGCTTTTTTATACAATGAAATTCCGGCACTATTATTTCCATAAACCTGTAGCCATAACAATTCTAACAGTGAATTTTGTTTTGCCCAATTAATACTGCAATCCATTAATGCTGTCCCCAATCCCGTGTTTCGCCATTCTTTGAGCATACCCATTCCTATTGCAGCAGTATGCTTTAAGGCTCGTCTTTGATTCCCTTTTAGGTCAATATTCCCAATTATTTGTTTTCCATAAATGGCAATCAGAAAAAGTGAATTGTCGTTTTCAATAAATGATTGTATCCACTGACTTTCCTGATCAATGCTTGGATTAAACTCATCTGGTTCAAGAGGTACACATTCACTATCAGAAAGATATTCTTTAATCGTTTTAATTAATCCTTCAGCATCTTCACAACAGCATTCTCTAATAGAAACAACTTTATTGTTTTTCAACCTTTTTTCTATCTGCTGAAATTTCATATGTATATAATTTGTTTTTTTAGTTGTCATCCCGATTTATCGGGACGCCATGTTATATTCATTAGTGTTTGCGCACTTTTGGTGCATGGCTATTTCATAAATATAATTTATACTTTATTTAATTATTCCTCTAGGGAACTCATGAATGCTAAAGCATTTGTTTTTTAATTGTCATCCCGATTTTTCGGGTATCATGTTCTATTTCATTCCTGTTTGTGCAGATGGTTATTTCATAAAGAAACGCAAATAAACAAAAAAACAGCCAATGACGCACATTGTGCAGTCAAAGACTGTTTTCTTTTAATACTTATTTATTAATTATTTAACAGGAACTTCTTCAACGTTTGCTGAAATGGTCAGCATAGTTTGTTTTGGCTCAGTGTTAGCAGTAATAGTAACAGTTTTTGATTGTGCCCCTTGTTGTTTTCCAGGACTGTATTCCACAGTAATCTCGCCTTGGGCCCCTGGAGCGATTGGCTCTTTAGGATATTCAGGAACTGTACAACCGCAAGATCCCGTAGCATTTTCAATGATCAAAGGATTATTCCCGGTATTAGTGAATTTGAATTTAAAGGTGTTTTTAGTGTCTTGCTTTATTTTTCCGAAATCATGTGCTGATTTTGCAAAAGCAACACCAGTTACAGGACCGGTATTTACTTCGGTAGCCTGGGGGGTTTCAGTGTTAAAAGGATTTTTTTCTCCATGATCATGCCCTGTATGGTCGCCTCCATCATTTGGATTATGAGCCGTTGCAGCCGTTGCTGTTTGGTTTTTTGAGGATTCGGATATTGAACCTTTGTTTTGCAAAACAGTATGAGCAACTAATGTTACTGCAATTACCGCTAATAATCCGATTTTTAAATTTTCTTTCATCTTTCTAATATTATTTATAATATATAATTCTACAAACGGGGCAAAATTATAAATTATTATTTTGATAATCCAAGATAATTCAGTTTCATTTTTTCAAAGGAATCATCTTGTATTACTTTCACGGCTTTAATCAATGCTTCATTAGATTCATTCATTACTTCATAATAGGCGTTAGTTTGCCAGAAATTTCGAGCAATAAGCGCTTTTATCTGCTCGCGAATGATCTTTTCAGACAATAAAAATTCATTCTCAACCTTTGGAACTCCTTCTTTCTCGGCATATTTTAAAAACCCATTCATTAACTCTTCATCAACTATAAAATCAGCTTTGAACTTTTCAAGAGTAGGGTATTTTGAAGAAAAGCCTTTTCTGTTTTTGTCAATATAGTTTAAAACATATTGATTTAATACATTTTTTCTTATTAAATCAATATAGTAATCAGTAGCAAAAGTAGTATCAACCGGAACAAAAATATCTGGCATAATTCCACCCCCACCGTAAACCACACGGCCTTGGGGAGTATAGAATTTCAAAGAATCATCCATTTTTATACTGTCAAGATGATAGAATTCTCCATGTTCACGCCTTTTGAATAATTCTTTATTGTATTCATCCGTTCCATTGTCATATGGTTTTTGGATAGACCGTCCTGTTGGAGTAAAATAACGTGCAGTAGTAAGCCGCATAGCAGATCCATCAGGCAAAGGGAAAGGCTTCTGTACAAGGCCTTTTCCAAAAGATCTTCTGCCGATAATAAGGCCTCTGTCCCAATCCTGAACCGCTCCAGAAACAATTTCACTAGCAGATGCGGATGCTTCATCAATTAACACAACCAGTTTTCCTTTTTGAAATTTCCCCCGGGAGGATGAATAGTTTTCCTGTTTAGGCTGACGAAGCCCTTCTGTATAGACTATCAGTTTTCTTTCTGTCAAAAATTCATCAGCAAGGGCAATAGCAACATGTAGATAACCTCCGCCATTACCCCTTAAATCCAACACAAGGTCTTTCATTCCCTTTTTCTGAAGTTCGTCAAGGGCTTTATGAAATTCATCCATGGTATTTTGGGCAAATCGGTTAAGTTTAATATAACCTATTTCAGGAGCGGCCATGTAGGAGGCATCAAGACTATAAATAGGAATTTTATCACGTGTAATGTTATAATCAATTAATTTATCAGAATCTCTTCGCATAATTGATACCAATACCTTTGTGCCTTTATCGCCTCTTAGTTTTGACATAACATCACTGTTCTTTATTCCAATTCCTGCCACAGTAACTTTTTCGATCATCACTATTTTATCTCCTGATTGAATGCCTAATTTTTCTGAAGGCCCCCCTGGAATGGCGGCAATAACCATGATTGTATCATTGAGTATTTGAAATTGAATTCCTACACCATCAAAATTACCTACCAAAGGTTCATTCATTTCCTTTAATTCTTCTTTGGAAATATAAACAGAATGTGGGTCTAGCTCCTTAAGCATACCTATAATGGCGTATTCAACCAGCTTTTCCTCATCCACCTTATCAACATAACCCATAGAAACAGTTGCAAGGGCAGCCTTATACTTTTCAGAAGACTTTAATATATCCTGGGCAAAAAGCCCCGATGAGAAAAAAAATGTTAAAAAAAGGAGAAACAGGTTCATCCTGAAATTATTCTTATGAATCATACAATTTTATTTAATAGAGATTAAATATACTAGCTTTTTGCTAACGTTTATATCAATGATATGGTATAATTGTTACGATTATTGATTTCAAAATGTGTTCCAATTTTTTATCCTTAAATGAAACCTTTATAATTAGGAGGTTTGGTGGATTTTTTGTTTTTGAACCGGAAAAAATTATTTATCCATAAAGTTATGCTTTAATTAATAAAAACATCTCAATTTATACTTCATTTGCTGTTTCTTATATACGAATTGAATCCATAGTGCTTTTCCCTTCTCTTGAATCTATTGATAAGGCTCAATTCCTTGTAATTTTCGGATATTAAATATTACTTTTGTTAAAAATCAAATCAAATGGGACTTCCTTTGTCAACACTTATCATCATTGGTATTGCAGTTATTGCATTTGTAATTTTTATTCTGTATGTTGTTTTTAGTGAAAAGCCAGAAATTTCTCAGGAAAAAGAAGATGAAAACGATGAACTGATTTTTGATCCTGTAACAGGAAATTATGTAACCGTGGAGCAACTGGTAGAAAATCACAAACTGGATTACCTTGATGAACAAAAATGCCAGAGGGTATATGATGCTTTATCACAAGAAATAAAAAATGAACTTACTTTTAAAGATGTTGAAACTATAATGGAATTTCATTATCAGGTACAGGCTACAGTTACGGATGAAGATGAAAAGAATGAAGAGGAAAGCGTATTTGTTTTTTTAGCCGATACTTTTGAAAAAAAAGGAAGATCCATAAGCAAGAACGCAATTGAAAAAGTAATTGAAATTGCCAAAAATAAATCATTCACAAATTGACCAATCTTTAGATCTGTGTATCCTGAATTTTTTTGTTTTTGGAAAAAACATAAGATTTAACATTGCATAATGATAGCCGAGTTTTCTTATTTGTGTTTGTTGATTATTAACCCCAGTTGATGCCAACGCTCCGCTACCAACTGTTGCCTTATAATTAATCTGTTTTATTGGATTTATATTGTATGTTAAATTAAGATGGAAAATATTTTTTTTTAGTTTTTTAATTATTCCTAATCCTGCAAAAAATTCCGGTTGAATATAATTGGCTGGAATAAGGGAGCTTTTATATGAAAAAGAATTTGAATCCGTTTTTATGGAGGAAAAATTTTGACTATTTATGTTTAATCCAAGGATAATTTTCCCGGTATGAACATTTCCCCTGTATGTAAAAGGAAAGGATTTGTTATAGCTAAAACCTCCGCTAAGGAATGAATAATTAAATGTACCGGTATACTGAGTGCCAAAATCCATGTAATGAAAATGAAGGCGGTGATAATTAAATCCTGAATTAACAATAATCTGGGAATGGTTATTTGGCTGAAAAAGCAAGGCAAAGCCTGAGGAAACACCATATTCTCCATGTGGCTTTTCATTGGGAGACTCAAACAAGGAACCTGAACCTGTAAAAGGGAAATAAGTAGCCCCTAGATATGCACCAATGCGGAGACCGTTTTGTGAGTATACATTCTGTAAAAAACAATTAAGAATGAATATCAACAAGAACAAAGGCTTTAATTCCATTCCACAAATTTAACAAATCAAAAAAAATAAAATTCTGCTATTAAACTTGTAATAAACAATAAATATTTCGGTTTACTGATATCATTGGATTGTTTTTTTTTTTACTTTGCGTATCCATCGGTTGAAAATGCGAAAACTTCTACATTTAGTTATCTTCTTTATTTTGCTCTTTGGCTTTAATGTCAATGCCCAAAATAACAGCATCAAATTTATTAATCTTTCTATTAAGGAAGGTCTTTCTCAAAGTTCGGTTAATTATGTTTTGCAGGACAAAAGTGGATTTATGTGGTTTGGCACCCAAGACGGGCTCAATAGATACGATGGATATAACTTCACGGTTTTAAAATTTAATCCTTCTGATAGTTTTTCCATTTCAGACAACTTTATTAACACCATTTTTGAAGATAAAAACGGTATTCTTTGGATTGGTACTGAAGGGGGCTTAAATAAATTTAATCCTGAAACACAAAAATTCACTGCTTATAAAACTAATTTTACAAATAAAAACAGTCTGAGTAACAATTCTGTATTATCAATAGCTGAAGATACTAAAGGGTATTTATGGATAGGTACAGAATCGGGTTTAAATAAATTTGATCCAAAAACAGAAAAATTCACGCAGTACTTTCACAATGCTTCGAATATAAATTCTATTAGCAATAACAGAATTAAGGTTTTGTATTTGGATAAATCAGGAGATTTATGGGTTGGTACTAACAATGGACTTAATGTTTATGACAGTCGGAACAATAAATTTATTACTTACCTGAATAACCCACTCAATCCTACAACTCTGAGCAATAATTCCATTTTATCAGTTATTGAAGACAGGCAGGGTTTTATGTGGATTGGTACGAATGATGGATTAAATAGGCTGACTAAAAACAAAGGGAATTTCAAACGTTATTATTCAGAGGAAAATAAATTAAATAGTCCCTCTCACAATGTAATTAATACCTTATTTGAGGACAAATCAGGCGTTTTGTGGATTGGAACTAGTGGAGGAGGCTTAAACCGATTTAAAAAAGAGGAAGAGCAATTCACTCGGTTTCAGTATCATTCCAATATTCCAAGCAGTCTTGTAAATGATATTATTTATTCTATTTATGAAGATCGAACCGGTACTTTATGGATTGGCACCAACGGGGGAATAAGTAAATTTGATCACAACAAACAAAATTTTCATCATTACAGGAACATTCCCGGATCTTTCAATTCCATTAACAGCAATGTTGTATGGTCTCTTTTCGAAGAAAAAAATGGTGTTTTATGGATAGGTACAGACAGGGGACTAAATCGTTTTAGCAGATTAAACAATACGGTTAAAACATACCTGCATAAATCTTCAGACCATAGCCGGAATTTTAATGAAAGTGTTTATTCCGTATACAAAGATAAATCCGGCATATTGTGGGTAGGAACCGATGCAGGCATTTACAGTTTTAATCAGACTACAGAAACCTTTACTGTTTTTAAACCAAAGAACAATCGTGATTTAGGTCTTAAATCACTACGTGTTTATACTATTTTTGAAGATAATGAACAAAATCTTTGGCTAGGATCAAAAGAGGGGCTTTTTTTTATTGACAAGGCAAGGGAGCAAGTAAAAGCATATCGTTCCGATCTTTTAATTCCAGGAACAATTACCCATAATGTAATCCGAAATATTTTGCAGGATTCCCATGGAAATATTTGGGTAGGAACTAATGGAGGAGGTTTAAATAAAGTAATTAAACATTCCAAAGACTCCGTTTCATTTGAATATTTCATGAGCAACGAAAAATCAGAGAGCTCAATAAATAACAATATTATTTTATCCTTAAATGAAGATCACGATGGATTTATTTGGATTGGCACATATGGAGGGGGTTTAAACAGGTTTAATCCTGCTACTGAAAAGTTCATCAATTTTACAGAAGAAAATGGCCTGTCCAATAATGTCATTTATGGTGTATTAAGCGATAAAAATCACAATTTATGGATGAGTACCAATAAAGGTGTTTCTAAGTTTAATTCCCAAACAGAAAAGTTCCAGAATTATTTCGAAAATGATGGACTACAAAGCAACGAATTTAACATCGGTGCATTTTTTGCCAGTAATTCAGGTGAATTGTTTTTTGGGGGTATTAATGGTTTCAATGCCTTTTTTCCAGAAAATATTCATATTAATAAAGTTCCGCCTCAGGTTATACTCACCAATTTATTGATCTTTAACAAAGAGGTAATTGTTGGAGAAAAAAACGCTCCTCTAAGTAAAGCATTTCATGAAACATCTGAAATTGAATTAAGCTATAAACAATCCGTCATTACTATTGAATTTGCTGCACTGCATTATTCTTCTCCTGATAAAAACAATTATGCCTTTATTATGGAGGGTTTTGATGAAGAGTGGAATTATGTGGGGCAAAGAAGACAGGCTACCTATACTAATCTTGATCCGGGTGAATATGTTTTCCGTGTAAAAGCATCAAATAGTGATGGTATTTGGAATGAAGAAGGAGTATCGGTAATTGTTACCATACTTCCACCTTTTTGGAAAACTTGGTGGTTTAGGCTCCTTGCCAGTGTTTTTATTGTAGGTTGTTTCTTAGCCATATATAAATCAAGAATAAAAATAATTGAAGCCCAAAACAGGCATTTGGAACGCCTGGTTAAAGAAAGAACCACTGAAATTTTAAATCAGTCCAGGAAAATAGAGGCACAAAAAGAAATGCTGGAAAAGGAGAAGGATAAGGTTGAAAAACTCCTTTTAAACATGCTCCCGCAGGAAATGGTTGAAGAGCTTAAAAACAAAGGAAAAGCATCAGCCAGACATTACCGGATGGCCTCAATCATGTTTACCGATTTTAAAGGATTTACACAAATTGCAGAGTCGCTTCGGCCTAAAGATCTTATTGCTGAATTGGATAGGTGTTTTGTAAAATTTGATGAGGTAATCGAAAAATATGGACTGGAAAAAATAAAAACCATAGGTGATTCATATATGTGTGCTGGCGGATTGCCCATTCGAAATAAAAGCAATCCAGTTGATATTGTGCTAGCCGGATTAGAAATTCAACGCTTTATTCAGGAACTCAGAAGAGAGAAAATTCAAAATGGCCAACAATTTTGGGAATTAAGAATAGGAATAAATACAGGTGAGCTTATTGCTGGGGTGGTTGGAATAAAGCGCTTTGCTTATGATATATGGGGTGATTCTGTAAACATTGCCAGCAGAATGGAAATGCATGGTGAGGTTGGAAAAGTAAATATATCAGGTAAGACCTATGAACACATTAAAGATTATTTTGATTGTACATACAGGGGAAAGGTTTTAGCTAAAAACAAAGGTGAAATCGACATGTATTATGTGGACAGGATAAAGCCTGAATTATCTGAAAACAATGAAGGAATTATACCGAATGAGATTTTCAAAAGCAACCTGGCCACAATTTTATTTTACAAAATAAATTATAAAAAAGCAGAGCAGTTTATTATGAAAAAGCTCGAAGATGAGTTGCCTGAGGATTTATTTTACCACGCAATTAGTCATACCATTGATGTTAGAGATAATGCGGAGAAAATCGGGGAAATAGAAGGTGTGGAAGGAGAAGATATGATGGTTCTTAAAACTGCTGCAATGTATCACGATGCAGGATTCACTAAACAGTATTTTAAAAATGAACCTATTGGAGTTGCAATGGCAAAAGAGATATTACCAAATTTTGGTTATAGTCCTGAACAAATTGAAATGATCGAAAAAATGATCATGGCAACACAAGTTCCCCAAACTGCCACAACCCTTCTTGAAAAAATACTTTGTGATGCAGACCTTGATTATTTAGGCCGTAATGATTTTTATCCAATTGGCAATAAGCTAAAGAAAGAATTAATGGCAAGAGACATTGTAAAGGGTGATAAGCAATGGGATGAATTACAAATCTCCTTCCTTCAAAAACACAAATACTTTACTGATTCCTCTAAAAATATAAGAGAACCCGAGAAGCTAAAGCGTTTAGAAGAAATTAAAATTCGCCTGGCTGAGAACAAATACAAGGAAAATAAACCCGAACAGATTTCCTGATTTTTCTCCTGATAATATAAAATAAAAGCACTTCTTAAACAGGATCATTCAAAAAAGAATGAGGATGAATGTATTTGCCCACGCTTTTCTGATCTGTTTCTGTGCCTTTATTTTAAAAAACAAGCTCGCTTTGGCATGAGTTTAACCCTTTAAAATAAATAAATCCCGATTACCGGTAGTAATCGGGATTATTAAAAGCTGTCAAAAAATTTCTTTGTTCTATATAATTAAGATCCTAAAATCCCACTACTAACGGTGGTCTGGGCAGGGTTAATACACAAAACAGGAATCTGAAATTCATTGGTGATTATTTGCTGTTCATCGGCACTGGCTAAAAAATCAGGCAATACAGATCCATCCGGAGAATTTACTATTGCAATTAAATCCGCATCAATTGAATGAGCATATTTAACAACTTGCTTCACGAAACTACCTTTCTCATCAGCCTGTTTTACAGAAAAGGGAACGCGTTGTTCAGCAAGATAATTTTTAGCGAATGCAAGGTTTCTATTTACTGTATTGCTTAGGAATTCATCATCTTCTTTTGGAGCGATAATAAACACTTTTGATTTAAAATATTTGGCAAGGTTTACAGTGGCAGAAAGTTTTTGTTTTGTTTCTCTGGATAAACTCAACGGAAGAACAATTTCATTATACCCGTTCTTGATTGATTTTTCTTGTACAACAATAAAAGGAACCGAGGAATTAGTAATTACTTTTAGTGCATGGCTTCCTGTTATATGCTGAAAACCCTTAACTCCATGAGTTCCCATAATAATTAATCCAGCTCCTATTTCCGCTGCAACATCTCCAATATCTTCAAAAATATTACCAATTCGGATAATAATATTCGTTTTTACACCACTTTTGTTTGTTATATCTTCTGCTAAGGTTTCTAATTTTTCTTTTACTGATTCAACTTGAACTTGTTTTGCAACAACATGCAGCAGACTTATTTCTCCTACTTGCGTTTTAGCAATTTCAATGGCATGTTCAATCGCACAATCAGCTACTTTTGTAAAGTCTGTTGGTACCAGTATTATATTACTTCTGGTTTTCATAGTATAAAATTTTATAAATCTTTTGGTGTTTTATTTAATTAATGACAAAATTATTAAAAAACAAGCACAAAACTATCCAATTGCAAAAAATATTATTTCCTTTATATGTTGAATATCAGCGATTTTATTATTTTAAATGAAATAACAAAGATTAAGTTTTCGTTTTAATCAAGTCATATATCCTAAAAACGAATTCAACAAGTGTAAGGTGTTTTACAACAAAAAATAGCATGGCTCAATTAAATGCATTAATTATTGATGATGAGAATGACATCCGTTTTCTTATGCAGATTCTTCTGAAATCATTGAATTTTCAACCTTTAAGTAGTGGCTTAATAAGCCAGGGCATAGAGTTGGTTAAATCTTTTGATTTTTCTGTGGTTTTCATGGACATTCATTTACCGGATGGCTCTGGGCTTGATGCAATTGAAAAAATAAAAAAAGCAAGTATTGGAAATCCTGTAATTATTATGATAAGCGCTAATGATGGGGCTGCCGAAAGGAAAACTGCAAAACAAAGGGGCGCAAATTTTTTTATAGGAAAACCCTTAACTAAGGAAAAAATAATAGCCGCACTTGTTGCAACTAATTTATTAAAGAGATAATCAATAGAATTTATTTTTGCTGTTTTTTATCTTTATCACCCGGGTTATTATCCTTCCTTTCTTCTTGTTTTACTTCCTCCACATCTCCAATGGCAATAGAATTGTCTATTGAAGGCACTAATGCCTGAATAAAGGCATTTCGGAGCAAGAATGCAACAGCAGTCCAAACTTTAACATTCGGATCAACGAGTTTTCCTTCCAGCGGAATTCTTGTACCAACCTGGTCCTTTTCCGGTTCGCGACTCTCCAGTATATTTGCAATAACTGCAACTCCGGCCTCATACAATCTTTGAAGCAAGCCCCTTTGCTGATTTTCAAGTGGCGCCACTTTTAGATCATTCACAAGAGGTTTTGCATAGCCCACAAAATAACCCTCTTTGGCTGCAATTTCAGTATGCAAATTAAAGGTGCCGGCCTCAACATTTATATTTCCATATTTCCTTATAAAATCATTTAATGCTTTTAGTTGTAATTTTTTTAAATCCATATTTAAATCAAAAGTGGGAACCTTATTCAGGGGATCAAGTTTCATATGTATGTACAGCCTTCCTTGTCCTGTTGTATTGGCAAAGCCTACAACTTTCGATGGCAAAAGAGTATCAGGTGTAGGTAGACTGGTAAGATTGCTAGCTTCAATATCTATATTATAAGCCTGTAAATCAATGTTTGGTTGGGTAGTAAAATCTATGAATCTAATTTTTCCATTGGTAACATTTAACTTATTTATTCTCACAGGCATGAACTGATTTATTGTTTCTGCCAAATCTTCTTCCACCTCTTGTCTGGATTCTTCTTTTGTGGGTCCTGCAACAAAATTAATTTCAGGCTTAACAATTTCGATACTGCCCACTATTTTTCCTTTAAATAATGAACCATAATCAAGTTTAAACCATACTTCATCTATAGTTAAAAGCGGTTCTCTTATCTGGCTGTCAACCTCATCTATACTAATATCCCTAATACTGTATTTTCCAGCTAGTATAGCTAATTTCAAATCACCTATTTTTCCTTCATAATCAGAATTTTTATCAAGTTCATTGTTTACGTACTTAAGCAGAATTACAGGCAATAACAACCTTACAGCAACAATCAATACAATAAAAAGCACTAAAAGAGCCCAAATCCATCGCCTATTGTTTTTGTTGTTCTGCTTTTTCATTCACAATTATATTATTGAGGGAATACCAGTTTAAAGATGGGTACTAATACGCGGAGCAGAATGGCAATTCCTATTATTATGCCAACAATAAGCCAAACTCTTTTCTTTGTTTTTTCCTTTTTTCCCATGCTATGTTTCTCTTAATAAATTTAAGTAAAACTTTAATAAAAAGAAACAGCAGGCATTCCCCCTGTTTTTGGTTTTCTTTAATCCCGTTTAAGAGATATTAATTTAATAATCAGATGCTTGATTAATGAATTTATTAAAAAAGTATGTCATCATCTATTTCTTTGGATTGAAATTTGCCTTATAACTCTCTTCCAATCAAATTCTCATTGAGTTGAAAAAATACATACTCTCAAGGTATACCATTATAAAAGAAACATTCCAGGCATTTATTGGGAATAACGGACCAAAATATAGTGCCGCCTTGGCATATTATACTATTTTTTCCCTTGCACCTATGATGATAATAATCATTTGGGTAGGAGGCCGCTTTTTGGGTGAGGCTGCAATTGAAGGGAAAATTTATGATGAGATTAAGGATTTTATTGGTCCAAGTGCCGCCCTTCAAATACAGGAGATGATTAAAAATGTTTCTATTTATGAGGATGACACTTTTGCAACGGCAATCGGCTTTGGAACCCTTTTTGTTGGTGCAACCATTGTATTCACCGAGATACAAGACACTTTGAATATAATTTGGGGAATCAAGGCAAAACCAAAAAGAGGACTTTTGAAATTTCTTACAAACAGGCTGATTTCCTTTTCCATGGTAATTGGAATCGGTTTTTTGATGTTGGTTTCTTTGGGTGTAAACGCTTTAATTTCAATATTCAGTGAATTTATTAAAGGTTACATTGGACAATCCTATTTACCCTTGTTTCACATCCTCAATTTCCTGCTTACATTCTTTATAATAACGGTATTGATTATTTTTATTTTTAAGTTTTTGCCGGATGCAAAAATCCGCTGGAAAGATGTTACAGCGGGAGCCATAGCAACCTCACTATTGTTTATGGTGGGTAAATTCGCAATTGGCCTGTATTTGTCTCACACTGATATTGCATCTGCATATGGTGCGGCTGGATCATTAATTTTGGTCCTTGTTTGGGTATATTACTCCTCTATTATCTTATTTTTTGGGGCAGAATTTACCCAGGTATATTCAAGGCATTATGGGACAAAAATAATTCCAAGAGAGTATGCTGTTTTAATTGAAAAAAAAGAAATAGAAATAGAAAATAGTGAATAAAAAATACTTTTTGTTATTTGTAATAAAATCTTAACTTTATATTAATCTTTGTGATCGAAACCGAAAAAAAATTATCCTATGAAAAAAATTCTAGTAATTGATGACGATGTTGATATTTGTTTATTGCTTTCCCGGTTTTTAACAAAAAATGCATTTTCTGTAAGCACCGCACACAGTGGTGCAAAAGCATTGGAGATATTGAAAAAAGAGACCTTCGATTTAGTCCTTTGTGATTTTAGGTTAGGGGATACCGATGGAACCGAAATCCTCACTAAAATCAAAGAAATAAATCCTGCCATTGCAGTTATTATAATAACCGGATATCTTGATATTAAAATAGCAGTAAAAGTTATTAAACTCGGTGCATTTGATTATGTTACCAAGCCTTTGTTTCCAGAGGAAATTCTATTGACCGTAAAAAAAGCCTTGGAATCCCTGGAAAACAAAAACAGCAATGAAGCTGTAAGGGCAAAACTTGATGTAACTGATTCAGATTTCATATTTGGAGAGAGTTCACAATCCAAAGAACTTTACAGGCAAATCGACCTTGTAGCCCCTACCAGTTACAGTGTTATTATTTATGGAGAAAGCGGGACCGGTAAAGAATCAGTGGCTCAAACAATCCACAACAAAAGCCCTAGAAAAAACAAACCATTTATTGCAATGGATTGCGGTTCATTATCTAAGGAATTGGCAGGAAGTGAATTGTTCGGGCATGAAAAAGGCTCCTTCACTGGCGCCCTTACTTCAAAAATAGGGCATTTTGAACTCGCAAATGGCGGAACTTTATTTCTTGATGAGGTTTCTAATCTTTCCTATGATATTCAGGCATCCCTTTTAAGGGTACTTCAGGAAAGAAAGGCCAAAAGAATTGGTGGGCTTAAAGAAATCGATCTTGATGTACGTATAATTGTGGCAACAAATGAAAATCTATACGATGCAGCAAGCAAGGGAGAATTCAGGGAGGATTTATACCATCGTTTCAATGAATTTGGAATAAATATTCCATCTTTAAGAGAACGTGACAAGGATATTATGGCCTTTGCCAATCATTTTTTAAAGCTTGCGAATAAGGAATTACAAAAAGATATAAAAGGGTTTAGTGAGGATGTGACAAATTCTTTTAAAAATTACCAATGGCCTGGAAACCTTAGGGAATTAAAGAATGTCATTAGAAGATCGGCCTTGTTGACCGATGAGGAGTTTGTTCAAAAAAAGGTTCTTCCTCCCGAAATATATAACTTCAACAATTCCTTTTTGGAAAAAAAGCAAGGATTTATGTTGCACCAGGTTTCCTCTGCTCCCAATTTGAAAAACGTAGCTCATGAGGCAGAATATGAAACAATTACAAGTGTTCTGGAACAGGTTAATTACAACAAAAGCAAGGCTGCAAAAATACTTAACATCGATAGGAAAACCTTATACAATAAAATGAAAGCTTTTAACATCTAATGACTGAACATTTTTGTTTCCTTTTGTGTTTTTATTCTCTGATTTGCAATAAAAACAAGTTAAATGAAAGGATTAAAAATAAAGAAAAGTAAAATTTATTGAATCTGAATTAACAATTCAAAAGGATTTGGTTTGTAATTAAATTCTTTTGAATTGTTAAATTAAATGAAAGGCTATCCCATATTTTGGACGTAAAAGCTCTATAAACCTTTTCATTTAAGATAGCCAACATAAAAAACAAGAAGATGAGTGATATATTAAAAAAGAATGATCTTTCAGAAGCAGAGCTGATTAATTCCTATAGGATTTTATTGACTGAAAAAATCGCAAGAAACATTGCACATGAAATAAGAAATCCGCTTACAAACGTGATGCTTGGTTTAGACCAGTTAAAAAATGAATTTACCAGTGAAAAAAATGAACCATTTGCGCTTTATTTTAATATTATAAAAAGAAATTGCGATCGCATAAACGAACTTATTTCCTCGCTCGTTGATGCAGCCAAACCACTTAGTCTGACAATTTCAGATCATTCGGTAAACAAACTACTTGATGAGGTTTTAGCCGGAGTTGATGAAAAGATAAAATCAGGAAAAATAAAAATTCAAAAAAAATACACCTTAAAAACTTCACCTATTGCACTTGATGGAGAAAAAATAAAATCTGCGTTTTTAAATGTTATTTTAAATGCAATTCAGTCTATGGAAGGAAAAACCGGCCTTTTAGAAATACAAACTGAGTTTAAGGATAAAAAATGCACCATAAAATTTACTGACAACGGCATTGGGATTAGCAAGGAAAACCTTCCCCTTATCTTCGATCCCTTTTTTAGAATAAGATCATCAGGCAAAGGCCTGGGATTAACCACAGCTCAAAACATAATTCACAACCATAAAGGGAATATAAGAGCTGAGAGTCAACCTGGCATTGGTAGCACCTTTACAATAAACCTTTCTGTTTAAGCCTTTTGATTTCTTTTTTGGCTCAAATGTTTCACAAAATGTGGAAGGGGTTTCTACACTTTTGAAGAAAAATACCATCCTGAACTTTTTAACCTGTGTAAAATCTTAAACACTAGCATTCTATAATTTTGGGAACGCTCTGGCAGGAAAATTTCATTAGCATTTGGAAAACAGAAAACCCAGATGAGAAAACATTTTACCATAGAAAAAATCACTTTTGGGGCATTTATTTTAACCCTTTTTCTTTTACTAATAGCTGCATTTATTTTTTACAAAAACTCCTTGCACTTACAAGAAATAAAACGAAAGGAAAATGCAGAGAAAAAAAATGAGTCGGCAATTAAATTGACGGATTCCTTTTCCACAAATACCATCTTTCCGGATTCAAGAGAGATTTTTAGGCCGGAAATATTACATACCAACCCCGTGGCAGGTTTACAACTCTCAATTGCAGAATACATGGTTGCAATATATATTCTGAATCTATACCATGAAAAGGATAACAAGGCCACGCCATTTCGTAAAAAGAAAACTAAACATTTGGTAACAGGAATAGAAAACTATCAGTTAACTGCTAACAATTACGGCAATCTTTTAATAATCCTGATTTTTTCAATTGTAACTTTAATACAACTCTGCCTTTATCATATGATAAATAAAAAAGTTCCGGTTAAGGAAAAAAAACAGGCAACGGAAAAATTTATAGCAAAATTTGAAATGAATACTTTCCAAAGGTTTAACTACTCCAAAAAGATTAAAAGCATTTTTATTTATAGCTTTTTTGGTTTTAATTTTAAGCCCTTATTAATTTTTAAAAACCCGTTTGTTAACCCCGAAAAAAGTACCAAGAACGGTATTAAATTAAAAATTGAATCCAACAGAATATGGATGAAAAAACCTATTGACAAAACCAAAATAAAATGAATTGGTATTTGGAAAATAAAATAAAAAGTCATGCCCTGAAATTTTCCTTTTTTTGAAAAGGAATTAAAAAACCAGATTAAAATTGAAAATTCAGGCTGTTAAATGAATCTTTTTAGAATGGATTTAAAAAAAATTTACGCAAAATATCCTTTTTGCTGTTTAGATAAAAAACATGCTTCCAATTATGGGAATTAATTTCCAAATATAACCTGGTTTTAACAAAGGCTGTTTTTTTAATCCTGCTTTTACACCCCTGAATTCAAGCTGATTAAGTGCAAATCTATTGGTGGCAGGAAATTATGGGCATGAATACAAAGAATGAATTTAAAAATTACGATAATGAAAATCAATAAGAAATTAACATTCATGCTTATTTTTTTATTTCCTTTTGCAATGATAGCTCAAATACTACCCCAGGAAAGGAACTATAAAATAGGGATTAAAACAGGATTAAACTTCTCTACCCTAAATGTTTCCGGGGTAATTAATGAAAGAACGCGAACAGGATTAAATTTGGGAATTTTTTTTAAGCAGCAAATAACCGATCAATTCGCTGTACAGCCCGAGCTATTATTCTCAGCCAAAGGTTCTGAACTACGCTTTAATGAGCGAAATTTTCTTGGGACAGCAAAAGTAAATTTAAACTATCTCGATTTGCCTGTATTATTGGTATACAATCCAACTTCCTTTTTTAATGTTCACCTTGGTCCATATTTAGGAGTTCTTTTGTGGACAAATGTAAAAACAGTAAATCAACCAATACCAGAGGAGCCATTTTTTGATTTGGGAGAGCAAATAACAGGAAGGAGTTTTGGCACATTTGATGTTGGTATTGCAGCGGGAATGGGAATAGAAATAGGTGTATTTAATGCGGGAATGCGCTATAATTTCGGACTGGCTGATATAGGGCAAAGAACAATTGTATTTGGAAGGAATTATGGTTTCCCTGATGCAAAAAATCACCTGGCACAACTGTATGTAGGAGTAGCATTTTAATGCACAAAATAAAACCAAAGAAAAAATTAGAATTACAAATCAAGCTTTTTAAAATAAAAAAAAATGGATCCTGAAAAAACACATTCCGATCAATACCAATTCAACCTTGTAATGAAATATGGGCTTTTAGCAACTGCAGGCTATGTTGTTGTTTTTTTTATAATGAGTTTGCTAAACCTGCACATTATCCCTGAATTAAGAGGATTAAACTATCTAATACTTCTTATTACTGCCTCTGTTGCCATAAATACTTTTAAAAAGCAAAGTCAGAATCAAATGAGTTATCTGAAAGGGTTTTTAACCGGCCTTTTTGTAGCAATATTAAGTTTCGCTTTTTTTGCTCTATTAATGTATATTTATCTTAAATTTCTTGACCCCGAGTTTTTACAATTCATTGTTGATTATTCCCCAATGGGAATAACATTAACCCCACTTAGTGCAGCCTTACTCCTGTTTATGGAAGGCCAGGCAGTAGGTATTGTTTCTGCTTTAATTCTAATGCAGTTTTTTAAGAAAAACATTAATAAAATCAGCAAAACCATCTAATTCCAGGCTTTACTTTGGCTTTTCAAAAAAAGCAAAAATGGCTGAAAAAGCTTCCTGACAATGTGGATACTAACCACCTGAAATTACAATGAAATAAACGTTTTTTTCTTGTCCTTCTCCTTTATTGAGTAGACGATTGAAAATCTCAAATCAAGTATTTTCCTTTTAAAACTGGCAAGATATTTAATTGATTTCTTACAATAAGCACATTTTTTAAGCAACCATTTGTATTATTTAACCACGCAAATTTAATGATGAAAAAACAAGAAAAACATCCTTTAACAAGGAAAGAGACAGATTTAAAAACAAAATCAGGAAAAAAAGAAAAAGAAATTGCTGTAACTGCTGAAAATGAACCCAAGCTTACTAAAACTGGCGGCACACAAGGAAACAATCCAAAAACGGACCATACAAAATCAAATAAAATGAAGGCAGGCAAGCCTTACAAAGAACAGTAATATATTAATGAAGATCGGAAGTTTATATTTCCTCTGTTTTATTATTCTTGCCTACACTTTGGAGAATACTTCTGCCCAGAACAGGAGAATTCTCCAAAGCGTTGACATAAGCACTGATGCAATTATTGATAAAACAGAACGATATACGCAATACCAAGGAACTGAAATAAGAAAAATAAATATTGTTGTACTAGAACCATTCGGAAAACCATCTCAAATAGATACCTTAGAAAATTACACCGTATTTATTGGTAAAACAATAAATACACTACATATTAAAACGCGTAAAAAAGTTATTGAAAATTTAATGCTCCTGAAAGAAGGAGAATCTTTTGATGCTCTTGCAGTACGTGAAACTGAAAGACTTATCAGATCAGGTGTTTATAATAAGGATTCCAGAGTAATTGTTTCAGAAACAGGTAGCAACCAAGTAGATGTTACCTTTATTATTTATGACAAATGGACAATTAACATCGAGGCAATACCTTCTAAAGAACCTCTTGAGTTTCGTTTTTATGAAAATAATTTTCTGGGGCTTGCTCATCAGTTGGATCATACTTTTTCCTATGATCTTCAAAAAAACACCTATACACCACTTTCGGCAAGCTATACAATTCCTTATATTCACAATACTTTCACCTCCATTACTGCTCATTATGGTGAAACTCCTTTAAGTAAGGCAAAGGCACTTATAATAAACAGGCCATTTTATTCCATTGTAACTAAATGGGCAGGCGGAATTGCCTTGAAAGAAAATTTTTCTTCCCTTGAACCTGTTCCTGCAAATGGAACAATTCCCTACCAAATAAAATCTATGGATCAGGACTACTGGCTGGGTAAAAATTTCCAGATAAAAGGCCATAAAAGGGAGTCCGGGTTGGGAATTGCCGTAGGGGTTAATTATTTAAATTACAGTTTAAAACCACAGCAAACAGACTCTCTCAACTTTTATCAAAATAGCCTTTTTGTATTGGGAACTGTAGCCTATACTTTCAGAAAATATTATATCATTAGAAATGTATATCGATTTGGAGTAACAGAAGATGTTCCTACTGGCATTATCCTTGCTTTTACTGGCGGGTACCAACAAAAAGAGCTTTTTGCACGTCCTTATTTTAGAACCAGGATTGCATTTGGTGAACATTTCACAAGATTGGGAAACATCTCTACGGGTATTGATTTTGGGGCCTTTATCCATAAGGGTAAAGCGGAACAGGGAAGTTTCAATTATACTATTTCCTATTTCAGTGATATGTTTTTGTTTGGAAAATGGGGAATCAGGCAGTTTGTGTATTCACTTTCTTCCATTGGAATTAACCGTTTACCCAATGAAAGTATAAGTTTAAATTCAGATAATGAATTATTTGGATTCCCTGAAGAATTGACAGGAACAAAAAAAATTGCACTTAATTTCCAGAGTGTTTTTTATGCACCATTTTCGATTATTGGATTTCGTTTTGCGCCTGTTCTACTAATTGGTTTTGGATTACTCGGAGATAATGAAAATCCATTGTTTGGAGGTCCAATTTATCAGAGTTATGGAGCAGGAATTTTGATTAGAAATGAAAACTTTCTCTTCCAAACCTTTCAATTGTCTTTTGCACTATATCCCTATTTAAACAATCTTAGCATCCCTAATTATAGCATTAATCCACTAGGCACTTTTGATTTAAGGTATCCGAATTATTTTATGGATAAACCAAGCCAGGCACCCTATTAATAGAATAAAGCAAATTGGTATTTTTTAAATTCAAACAAATTTGAAACTTCAGCACTTTTTTGCTAACGTATTGACCATGTATTTTTTCCAGCCAGCAAAGAATCAAGATCGCCTTTCCCTTTCTTGTTTAGAGCGTCCATGGTTTGAGCAGCAAGTGCCTCTTCATAACTATATCTTTCTTCTCTGTAAAAAACACCGAAAGGCCTGGGAAGGCGCTCTGTTTGGGTTTGATCGCTAAAAAACCTTACAAGCATTGCAGCTTTTACGCGGTCTGTTTCATCATGTACCCATAAATCATTAGCCGATTCCTGGTTCAGGTTAACCACCACTGGCTTAAATCCATCCAGTTTAATTCCTTTATCCTTATTTTGTCCGAAAATTAAAGGCTGTGCCTGTTCTATAAAAATAGTTTCATCTGCTTTAGTACCCTTTTCCGTAAACACTTCAAAAGCCCCGTCATTAAAAACATTGCAATTCTGGTAAATTTCCACAAGGGAAGTTCCTTTGTGATTGTTGGCTCTTAATAAAATTTCTCTTAAATGTTTTGGATCCCTATCCATTGATCTGGCTATAAATGTGCCTTCAGCACCTAGAGAAACAGCAAGGGGATTAAAAGGATGATCTAAACTACCCATTGGTGTTGACTTTGTAATCTGCCCTTTAGGTGATGTGGGAGAATATTGGCCTTTTGTTAAGCCATATATTTCATTGTTAAACAAAAGAATATTTACATTGAAATTTCTTCTCAAAAGATGAATGAAATGATTGCCCCCAATAGAAAGAGCATCTCCGTCTCCAGTGATTATCCACACACTTAAGTCGGGTCGGGTTGCTTTTAGCCCACTGGCAATTGCTGTAGCCCTGCCATGAATACTATGCATCCCGTAGGTGTTCATGTAATAAGGGAACCTGGAAGAACAGCCAATACCAGAAATAAATACTACATCCTCTCTCTTTACGCCTATTTCTGGCAGAATGCTTTGCACTTGCTTTAAAATAGAATAATCCCCACAGCCCGGACACCAGCGCACATCCTGGTCCGTAGCAAAATCCTTAGCCGATAATTGTTTTTCCTTTATGTTTTCTGATGTATTATTCATTGGTATTAAGCATTTCCCGGATTTTAACTTTTATTTCATCTACAGTAAAAGGCAAGCCTTTAATTTTATTCAGCCCTTTTGCATCTTTCAAATAAGCCGCTCTAAGTATCTGTAATAATTGGCCATTGTTCATTTCGGGGATGAGAATGTTTTCAAAATTATTCAAAAGTTGCTCAAGATTTTTTGGAAGGGGATTCAGATAGCGCAAATGCAAATGAGAAACTTCAATTCCCTCATTTTTTAACTCATGCACGGCAGTTTTAATTGCCCCATAGGTTGAACCCCAGCCAATAACTAGTAATTTTCCGGAATCATTTCCTGAATCAATTTTTTGCAAAGGAATATAATTAGCAATGCGCTGCACTTTTTCTTCCCTTAGCTTAACCATAAACTCATGGTTATCGGGATCATAAGAGATGTTGCCGGTTTCGTTTTCCTTTTCCAATCCGCCAATTCGGTGCTCCAGGCCTTTTGTTCCAGGGATGGCCCAGGGACGGGATAATTTTTCATCCCTTTTATAGGGCTTAAAATTTTCCTTATCCACATCAGATGCATCAATAAAAGGAGGAACTATAGCTTTAATATCCTTTGTTTGAGGAAACTTCCATGGCTCTGCCCCGTTTGCAATATATCCGTCAGAGAGAAAGATAACAGGAATCATGTGTTCAATTGAAATGCGGCAGGCCTCAAAAACGGCTTCAAAACAATCAGATGGAGATGATGCAGCAATAACAGGAAGTGGCGATTCACCATTTCTTCCGTAAAGTGCCTGGAACAAATCGGCTTGTTCAGTTTTTGTGGGCAAACCTGTTGAAGGCCCTCCTCTTTGAACATTAATAACTAACAGTGGAAGTTCAAGCATCAATGCAAGTCCCAATGCTTCACCTTTAAGAGCAATGCCGGGACCAGAAGAAGCAGTAACTCCAAAACTGCCTCCAAAGCTTGCGCCTATAGCCGAACAAATAGCAGCAATTTCATCCTCAGCCTGGAAAGTTTTTATGTTGAAATTTTTGTGTTTTGAAAGTTCATGTAAAATATCAGAAGCAGGTGTTATGGGATATGAACCATAAAACAATTCAAGACCTGATTTTTGTGCAGCGGCTATTAAACCTATTGCTGTAGCCTGATTACCCATAATGTTTCGATAATTTCCGGCAGGCAATTGGGCTGCTTTAACTTCATAATTTGAAGTAAATACTTCACTGGTTTCCCCATAATGAAAACCTGATTTTAAGGTCTTCACATTTGCATCAATTAATTCAGGGCTTTTTTTGAACTTTTCTTTTAGAAAATTGATCGTTTTATCCAGTTCCCTGTTATACATCCAGTATATAAGCCCAAGCACAAACATGTTTTTAGACCTGTCCATATCCTTAGTGCCTAATCCTGATTCTTTAAGGCATTCCCGGTTAAGCTTTGTGATATCAAGCTGAATAAGTTTGAATTTATCCAATGAATGGTCAGTAAGCGGGTTTACGCCCTCAGGATATTTAGAAAGTCTTAAATTTTTTGAATCAAATCCATCCGTATTGGCAATAATTGTCCCGTTTGGTTTTAGTTGTTTCAAGTTTGCCTTAAGGGCAGCAGCATTCATAACTACCAGCACATCACAATTATCTCCGGGAGTAAAAAGCTCAACACTTCCAAAATGTAACTGAAAACCAGAAACACCCGCCAGGGTTCCTTGTGGGGCTCTTATTTCGGCAGGGAAATTAGGAAAAGTGCTTATATCATTTCCATAAGCAGCGGCTGTATTGGTAAATTCTGAACCGGTTAACTGGATTCCATCTCCAGAATCTCCTGCAAAAAGAATGGTAACCGATTCTTTTTCTTCTTTAATACTATTTTTCATCACTAATTTATCACAAATACTCAATTGCAGTTGTAAATTAAGAATCGTTTAGATATCCCAATTGAAAAACTGCCACAAAGTTATACTATTTATACATCTTTTTATGATATATGTCAGATATTAAGAACGCTTATTAACCGATTTTGTTTTTTTAGTAAATGAATAATAATTGAGTAACAACAGGCTATAAGTGAGAAAATAATTAATTTCGCTTCCATTGATAATAATGCTCAAATGTTTATTTAGCAATAATAATTTTATAAAGGGCGTTTATTTTCAGGTTTAAATCCATACTTCAAGATTAAAAAACATTCGTGAAAATGATAAAGACCTACAAGTTAATGATATTGTTACTGTTTATTGCACCACCTGTTTTTTCACAAAAATCAGCACAGGAATATTTTATTATAGGAAACGACTTTTTTAAAAAAGGCGATATTGATATCTCTATAAGAGCATACAACAAGGCTATTGGTCTTGACAGTACCAATGCTGATTATTATTTTTCCCGGGCAGTTGCAAAAACATATTTTCATGAATATTATGATGCACTTCCTGATTATAACAGAGCTATAAGTCTTGATTCACTTAATGCATTTTTTTATTATAACCGTGGGCATGCTCATTTTGACAGAAGTGAATATTCACCCGCATTTGATGACTATTACCGGGCTACCTTATTAGATCCGGGTGTTGCGGAATATTTTTTCAGCAGTGCAATGGCAAGGGCAAAGTTAGAGGATACCGAAAGGGCTTTGGAAGATTTTAATTCCGCAATATTATTGGATTCAACACGAAAAGAATATTACCTGAACAGGGGCCTTACCCTTTACAATTTGGATATGAAAGAACAGGCAATGGAAAATTACCTTCAGGCAACCCGAATAGACCCTTATTACACTGATGCAGTTTTTTACAGAGGATTATACTATCACCTGGATAGGAAAGATTATGAGGCTGCCATTAAAGATTTTACTTTTTTAATCAGGAAGAACCCTTACGATTTTGGAATGTACTTAAACCGTGGCAATGTAAAATACGACAAGGGTGATTTTAATGGTGCTATCAATGATTACTCCATTGCCATTGCCAATGACAAAGACGATGGTTATTTGTTTTATGTAAGAGGACTGGCAAAACTGGCAATGGGAAAAACAAAATCAGCTTGTGCAGATATTCGTAAAGCCAACACCCTTAATTATGAATTTGCTGCAGATAAATTAATGGAAGTTTGTCAGTAATTTTTTTGTCTTTTTTACCAGGTTAAAACCAAAAATCACAGCTTGATCAACACATTAAATTGCGATACATTTATTATCGGCTCTAGTCAAGTATGACTCTTTATCCAGGACTTAAACAGAAACCCGCGCCTGGCATTAAACCTCAGCATTGTGTATAAAAGTAAAATTTAAAACCCAATAAAAATTTAAGGTTCTCGGATTATAGATCACCCCTAGGAATTGTAAAAATAAATAGACTTCCTTTCCCAAGTTCGCTTTCAACAGTTATTGTTCCATTGTGTTTTTCAATAAATTCCTTAACCAATTCCAGTCCCATCCCAGTCTTTTTTGATTTTTCACCGCTCATTGGTAATTTTTCCTTAAACAGGCTTTCTTTTACTTCTTCTGACATTCCTATTCCAGTATCCTTAATCCTTATTTCAACCATTTCACCCATTTCCTTAGCATCAATAGTTACAATACCTGATGCAGGAGTAAATTTAATGGAATTGGTTACTAAATTTTGAATGATAGAACGGAACATAATTTTATCTGCATTTATAAAAAGAGCAGAAGACACCTTGTTTTCTAATTTAACATCGTTTTGGTCTGCCAAGTCTTCCAGTAATTGAAGAGATTCATTTATTGCTTCCCATAAATTAAGTTTTAAAGGATTAAAAATTTTGCTTACTCTTTTATTTTTTGCCCATTCAACAAGTTCATTCAATTGAGTCATAACCTTTACAGAAGCCTTGTTAATAATTCTGGCAAATTGGCTAAGTTCTTCTTTATCTGTTTTTTCATTTTTATTGATATCAATCAAAGCCTCTGAAGAAGCTAAAATTGTAGAAATAGGATTGCGAAGATCATGAGAAATAACTGAAATAAATTTATCCTTGGCAAGGCTAAGTTTTTTAAGTTCCGAATTGTATAAGGAAATTTCCCTGTTTGCATCTTCAAGTTCTGTTGTTCGATCTGCTATTTTATTTTCCAAGTCCTGGTTTAATTTTTCCAGTTCATCTTGTGCTTTTACTTTTTCCAATCTTTCTATTTTTAAAGCCAAATAATCCCTGGTTAGGCCTTTATAGATTTTCAGAATAAAATAGCTGTTTATTAAAAGAATTAAAATAACAGCAGCAATGGCAATATTGCCCATTAGCCTTGTTCTATTAACTTTTTCAACTGCTTCTGTAATTTCATATTCTGCATCATTTACAACCAGCGTTGTTAGTTTCTGAATAGCAGAAAAATATTCTTCGAAAAAAAACCTTGTTTCCGATTCCTCATTTTTAAATTGTTCCGAATTCTGTAAAGGAGTTGGGCTTGCAATAATTTCTTCAATCTTTTTAATGTATGATTTTCTCACCCTTAAAACATAATTCAGGTATTGTTGGGTTTCGCCTTCCTTAATAAGGCTTATAAGCTGTTCAAACAATAGATTGTTTTGTTCTGTTTTCTCGTTTAATTTTTTTAATCGAAATTGTTTTTCTTCTGAAAGATCAGAGTATAAAAATTGAAGAATATCACTTTGGTTTACACCTGTATTTAGGGAAATTTCTCCTATTAATGCAAGTTTTCTAATTACTGAACCTTTAATGTTCCTTATGCTTTCATCGTAACTTTTTATTGTTTGGTAATTAAAGAATCCAAATCCTAATATAATTATGGCAAATGCCACGAACAATATTATTACCTGCTTTTTAATTGAAAAATGTGCAAGATTTAATTTCATTTTTTTTACCACTTTAGAATCCGGAAAATTTTATTAGTCGTATATGAAAAGCAAAATTTCTGCATTTAATATAAATGTTTTTCTGATTTTTAATCACAGCAAAACGCAGCCAAAAATTTGTATCCGAAAACACTTTGAAACTAAACCGATTGAAGATATAGGAGAAAATGCAAAAAGCAAATTGCGCATTTTTTTACTCAAAAAAGGGTGTTTTGCGAATTTATTAATTTGATATTCCCATTAGGCCTTAGGCTGAAGGGCAGGTTTGAGTGAAGGGCTTAGTGTACTTACTGTGATTTGGCTATAATATAATTAGGTGTGGATTAAAGCTCCTCACTCTTTGATTTTTTTGCGCCCTTTGCGAGAAACTTTGCGCTCTTTGCTTGAAAATGATATTTCTCTTTTTAAAATTCACGCAAAGGCGCAAAGAGGTTTACGCAAAGGACGCTAAGGGTTTTTGGGGGTTTTTTAATTGCAGTTCTTTGTTTTTTGTGCCCTTTGATAAAAACTTTGCGCTCTCTGCGTGAAAATGGTATTTCCCCGTACGCTAAGCTGAAGGGCAAGTTCAAGGGAAGGGGCTTAGTGTGTACCTATCAGGTAACTTGCAGTTACCCTTGCAGCGAACAATAATTTCAGAAAAAGTGCTTTTTTAAATCCTTTCATTTAATTTTATTTGACTTTGTTCATTTGCGCTGCTCAATCTCCATTCATATGGATAATTTACAAATCCAGCATTAACAGGATTGAAATGAATATAATCCACTTTTTGTTGGATCATTTTATTGCTGTATAAATAAAAGGGATGGTTATCATGTTTCCAGAACTGCATGGTTTGTTTCTGTGGACTCATTTTTCCATAATACTTGAATTGATTCAACAGGAATTCCTTTCGACTTTCCTGAGGATTTTCTTTAATCGCATTTATTAGCTGCTTTGCAGTATAGGCCTTCAAATCCCTAAGAATGTCTGACAATTCTTTATTCTCTGAATAGCTTATAAAATGAACATGACTTGGCATTATGCAATAACAATAAATTTTCAGATTCTTGTTTAACTGACAATATGAAATAATGTCGGTTAAAATATCCTGGTATTCTCTTCTGGTAAATACATCCAGCCATCCTACAACACTAAAACTTACAAAGTATAATCCTTTACTGTCTGTTTTATATTTCTCTGACATAATTTTTTTTAAAATAGATCAAAAAGATATGCGAAATTTTTGAATTATCTAAAAATACAGTATGTTTATTAAAAAATTGATTTTTTTGATCCTGCTAGTGTAACTATAAGTTACCCGATAGGTACACACTAAGCCCTTCCCAATAGCTTACCCTTTTAGCTTAGCGTACGTGGAATTGTGATATATTTCTCCAAAGGACTATTATTCTTCTTATTATCAAATGCATTAAAGTCCTTAGCTTTTGTATTTCCTAAATGATTTAAATGGTCTATCTCTATTTTTGACTATCTAAGAGTGGCAAAATCAGGTAATTTTACCTCTTGTGAGGATAAAGAATAGATATATGTTTGTTCCCTAATAATTTAGGTTTGTTAAAAAGACTTTTTACGGTGTTGATTGTTATTCTCAATTTTAGTTGACCTTATTAATTAAAATTACAATGTAAACCTCTTTAAAAAAAATTAAAATGAAAAGATCGCTCTTAATAATAATGCTTTTTTTTAATGCATCCTATTTACTTTCTCAGGAATTATATTTTGAATTAATAATAGAAGATGCAACTGGAACCCGAGATACTTTAATATTAGGTTATGATTTAAATGCAACGGATAGTATTGATAATTCATTTGGTGAAATTAATATAAAACCTATTCCTTTTGGCAATTTATTTGAAGCACGTATTACCGATTATGATTATTCAGACATTAGTCAGCTGATTTATGATCCAACTACATTTCATTTAAAAAAACAAATAAAAAAGAAAGATTGTAATAGTAATGGTTTCCCGTTTGTATCTGCTATAGTATTGAGTAATCCTGTTTATCCAATCACGGTGAATTGGAATAAAGTTCTATTTAATGATTTTTGCTTAGAGAAAAGCTTTATTACCGATTGGCATCCTGGTGGATGGTTTGATGCTTTTCATGGAGGCGAACAAGGGCCTTTTACTTTAAGAGAAACTGAAAATACTATGTTTATTAATACAACACATTCTTATATAACAGTTTCAAATGACACAGTTGATGTTTTATTTATTTGTCTTGCCTCTATAAACAATTTTACTACAAACATTTATACAATTGCTAATTCAACAAATATAAAAATTACCCCTAATCCTACTCTTGATTATTTAAAAATTAATTTAATTGATCAAGAAATTGAAAATGTAAAAATTTATAATTTTAAAGGCCAAGAACAAGTAGTAAAAATGGACAATAATGTAGTTAATATTAGTGATTTCCCAACTGGAGTTTATTTTTTGCAATTAATATTTACGAATGGCGAAACTGAATTTAATAAAATAATCAAAAGTACACCTTAAAAAATCATTTTTCAAACCACTATAATTTTTATTTATTATGAGAATATCCTGTTTATGTTTTTTAATTTTATTCCTAAATAATTCGATTTATGCTCAAATAGTAAATACTTGTTATTTCACGGAGCCAATAGACTCTTTGGTTTTACCATTAGCAACAAGTTGCAACCGAAACTCAAACACCTTCCTATCCAAATATAATCTACCTACAACCTAAATTCCTAATGCTAATTCATTATGTAAAACAATAAAATTCCCCGTACGGCTAAGCTGAAGGGCAGGTTTGAGGGAAGGGCTTAGTGTGTGCCTATCGGGTAACTTGAAGTTACACTTGCACGGACCATAAAAATCAGTTTTCAGAAAAAGTATTTTAATATATTCTTTAATTTTATTTGACTTTGATCCTTTGCGCTGCTCAATCTCCAGGATAATTTACAAAACCAGGCTCAATAGGATTGAAATGAATATAATCTACTTTTTGCTCTTATGTAAATAAAAAGGATGGTTATCAAGCTTCCAAATTATTTTGTTCAACCTTTATTAAGTAGTTTCATTATCTCATCCAATTTAGGAGAAAGAATAATTTCAGTTCTACGGTTGCTTGCTCTACTCTCTGTTGTTGCATTGTTAGCCTTTGGTGCAAATTCACCTTTGCCTGAGGCAGTAAGACGTGTTGGAGTAATTTTATAATCATCAGTCAATACACGAACTATTGCAGTTGCTCGTGCAACACTAAGATCCCAGTTATCGCGATAAACATCAGTTTTAATTGGAACATTATCTGTATGCCCTTCAATTA
Organism: Bacteroidota bacterium; assembly: GCA_013696965.1. Taxonomy (NCBI): domain Bacteria; kingdom Pseudomonadati; phylum Bacteroidota; species Bacteroidota bacterium. Next base: position 40,625 of record JACCXN010000004.1, read on the forward strand.
ATATAGCAATATCTGAATTCTTTTCAAGCACGTCAGCTAAAACCTTTAATGCTTCTTTGCCTTTGGTTTCCACAGCAGCACTTCCTGACTTAAACAATAATTTATCTGACATGGAAACATAAACTTTTCCGTTTTTTATCTCAATTGAAAGCTCTTCAGAATTAAATCCTAACAAGGCATTCCTCAAATTATCATTCAAGTGTTTTGTAATTGAATCCTGGCGGGAAATTATTCTTTGCAAATCAACCAATGATTTTTCTCTTTCTAAAAGAAGTTTTTCTTTTCCTATTAACTCATCTGATTTTTGTTTCATAGCAGAATTAAATTGATCTGCTTGAGATAGTTTATCACTGTTCAGATTACTGTTCAGTTTTTTAACTTCCGAAATTTTATTGTTTAATTCCGAAACATCCTCTTTAAGACCTGATATTTCGGCATCTCTGGTTTTTACTGTTGAGCAAAGATCATCACGTTCATCCACTACAGTTTGAACTCTTGCCGAGTATTTTTTGTCCAACTTGGGTTGTCCGCACTGGTATATAGGCTTGCATGAGTAAAAAGCCAAAGCAGTGACTGTGCTTAAAAGAATTATTTTTTTCATAAACTAAATTTTTGTTTAATAAATTCCCAGAAAGCCGGGTTTGTTATAACTTTTCAATACACAAAAGTGCACAGCTTTCTCAAACTCTGTGTTACACATTATTTATAAGTAATTACATAATTCACAGATTGAATTTTGCAACAGGGGTATGGCAGATTTTTAATTAATTTCTATAAGATTAAGCTATAGGGGCTGGTTTGAGGGACATGGCAACTTAAAGTTACTCGATAAGTACACGCGAAACCCAGTCCAATAGCTAACCCTTCAGCTCAATGCCAATGAGGGTTTAATCCATTTGAAAAAATATTGATGCTTATTGAGGATTGCTGCAAGTAACTTGAAGTTACACTTGCAGCGAACCATAAAAATCAGTTTTCAATAAAAGTAGTTTTTAAATTCTTTCATTTTATTTGACTTTGTTCATTTGCGCTGCTCAATCTCCATTGCAAAGAGATTTACGCAAAGGACACGAAGAGATTTGGGAATTAGGCAGAAAGAGTTATAATCCTTTTGATACAGATTAAAAGTACTAATCCTTTTTGTCCTGCAAAGGCTGCTCTTCTGGTTTATCAAAACCTGATATAAGATGCAAATCACGCTGTGGATAAGGAATTCTAATCTTATGTTCCTTAAATTTTTCAAAAATAGAATAATACAACTGGCTCTTTAAAACATTTGGATTATCGCTGTAGCTAGAGGTCCAAACTCTGAGGATGAAATTTAATGAGCTTTCACCAAAAGAATCAAATAGCACATCGGGTTTGGGAACCTTCTGAACACCCGGGTTTTCATCTACCACATCAAGGAGTATTTTTTTAATTCTTTCAGGATCTTCGGTATATGCAACCCCCACCGGAAAATTAAACCTAACATTCCTGTCGTTAAGTGTCCAGTTAATTACTTTTGCATTTATGAATTCGGAATTAGGTACTACAATTGCAATATTATCATTTGAAATAACTGTTGTTGCCCTTGCGGCTATTTTAATAATAATTCCTGTTACTTCTCCAACATCAACTCTGTCACCAACTTTTACAGGTCTTTCGAACAGAATTATAATTCCACTGATAAAATTATTTGTAATTCCCTGCAAGCCGAAACCAATACCAACACCAAGGGCACCTGCAATTAAACCCAATGTGCTTAAATTAAAGCCCGTTGATTCCACAATTACCATCAGCCCAATAACTACAATGGTGTATTTTACTATAGTAGCAATGGATTGCCTAACTCCAAGTATAATGTTGTATTTTACTAAAATACGCCTTGTTAACAATACACGTAGTTTCTCTGAAATATAAAAAAGCAGAAAAAGACTCAGGATAAGGTAAAAGATGGTTCCAAGGGTAAATGGAGTATCTCCTAATTGAAAAAGTTTATATCCCAGAGCCGGCCTTAATATTTCCTCTAAGTCCTTAAACCATTGTTTCATTAAAAAAATTTCTTACAATTTAAGCAATTTCTGCTGTTTGTCAATGATAAAAAAACAATGTGCCTGAGTAAGGAATCATAATTATTGTTCAAACTTATTTAGGATAAATGCTTGATACCAATCAATTAATACCTCTTTCACCGTTTTGATTATTTTGATTTCACCCTTTTAAACCCGGCTTATAAATACTTTTTCTGTTTCTGCGTTTAAATGCAGTTGATCTCTCTTCCTCTTTAATAACCTGATTGAAAAATCAAAAAAAACAGTATTTATGTGTGTTTTCGGAGCTTGTGAGCCAAATAAACATGACAATTATCATACGGCCTATGACAATTCTATGACAATAATAAGAGTTGGAATTCCGAGTTTTGCATCATATTAAGGATTTGAGCATTGAATAAGTTTAAAATTATAGCATTTACCCATAAAGTTGCAGAACTTAATGAAATTGGAAGATTTCATCTGGGCTCCGACCAACTGGAAGATTCTTTGGTTTCACTTAAGAAAATCATGGAAATCGATGAGCTCATGTATCTTTCAACCTGCAACAGGGTGGAGTTTTTAATTGTTACTTCAAAAGAAATCAACAAAACTTTTTTAACTTCCTTTTTCAGCAAATTTAATGCTTCTTTTACAAGCAATGAAATCAATAATGCTGTTGAAAAAGCTTTGGTTTTTGAAGGGGAAGATGCATTAAACCATCTTTTTAGTGTAGCGAGTTCTGTGGATTCACTTGTTGTAGGTGAACGAGAAATTATTACTCAGGTTAGAGCTTCTTATGAGACTTGTTCTAAACTTAGACTTTGTGGAGATGTAATTCGAATTGTAATTAAAAAAACAATTGAAACAGCAAAGCAGGTTTACACCCAAACTCAAATAGCAGGAAAGCCCGTTTCAGTGGTTTCACTTGCATATAGAAGACTAAAGGAACTTAAAGTGCAGCCAGATGCTCGTTTTTTGATACTTGGAGCGGGAAAAACAAACACTTTAATGGCCCAGTATTTAAAGAAACATAAATTTGGAAATTTCACCGTTTTTAACCGTACGCTTGCAAATGCAGAAAAATTAGCTGCCGAACTAAAAGGCAAAGCACTTCCATTGACAGAATTATCAAATTTCACTGCTGGTTTTGATGTAATTATTTCTTGTACAGGATCAACTGATCCGATAATAACCAAAGAAATTTATGCTTTATTAATAGGAACTGATTCCACTAAAAAAGTAGTTGTTGATTTGGCTTTGCCCAATGATATAGATCCGGGGGTTATCGAAAATTATCCGGTAAACTATATAGAAATTGAAACACTAAAGGCTATAGCTTTAGAAAATCTTAAGGAACGCCAGAAAGAGCTGAAGGCTTGTGAGCTTATCATTTTAAATGCAATTGAAGAATTCAGGCTGGTTTTTAAAACCCGGATGGTGGAAAATGTCATGAAAGATATTCCTTTAAAGGTAAAGGAAATAAGAGAAATGGCCATGTCCACAGTTTTTGCAAAAGAATTAAGCGGGCTTGATGGGCAATCCAAGGAAGTACTGGATAAAATACTTTCCTACATGGAAAAAAAATACATTAGTGTACCTATGAAAATGGCAAAAGATATTTTCATGGATTCCCAAGCCAGTCAAGAAAAATCCATTAAACAAACTAATTCCAATCCTTTATAAAAAGGAGCTTTCACATTTGAAAAGAAAATTAATAATAGGTTCTAGAGGCAGCGGACTTGCATTGTGGCAAGCCAACTATGTACAAGCCATGCTAAAGGATATCGGAGTAAAATCTGAAATAAAAATAATAAAAACCCAGGGAGACAAAATCCAGCATTTGAGTTTTGATAAACTCGAGGGTAAAGGATTCTTTACAAAAGAAATTGAGGATGCACTTATTTCAGGTGAAACTGATCTTGCAGTTCATTCACATAAAGACCTTCCAACCACTTCGCCCATAGGCCTTATTGTTGCTGCTGTTTCCATTCGTGGCAATCCTTCGGAACTCATTATTATCAACAAAAATGCGGTTGATTATTCCCTTAAATATTCTATAAAAAAAGGAGCTGTTATTGGTACTTCTTCTGCAAGAAGAAAATGTCAATTGCTGGCCCATCGTGATGATTTACAAATAAAAGACATAAGGGGAAATGTTCCAACCCGGATTGATAAATTAAGATCGGGGGAATTTGATGCAATTCTTATTGCTGCAGCAGGTGTTGAAAGACTTGAGCTGGATCTTAATGAATTTACTGTGGAAAGGCCTTCTCCAAGGGAATTTATTCCTGCCCCTGCCCAAGGGGTATTGGCAATACAGGTAAGGGAGCAAGACAAGGAATTAATCGAAAAGTTAAGTGAAATAAATGTTCCATTTGTACAGGAATGCATTGCAGTTGAAAGAAAAATACTCAACCTCTTTGATGGTGGTTGCCAATTACCACTTGGATCATATTGCTTTAAGGAAGATGGTATTTACAAAGTTTTTTCTGCAAAAGCCGATAACTGGAGCACTCCGCCAAAAAGAATTTATGCCCAAGCTTCCTCAACAGAAGGTCTTGCAGAATTAATAGTTGAAAAGATCAGAAATTTTAAACCCTGTCAGGTTTTTATTACCAGGGATCTTGATGAAGATAATTATTTGCTAAAATCCCTTACTTCAAATCGCTACCAGGTTACAGGAATTTCACTTATTGATGTTAAACCCATTCGCTTTTCATCTATCCCTGATACGGATTGGATCTTTTTTTCCAGCAGCCATGCGGTTAAAGAATTTTTTAATCAAAATCCTCTTGTAAAGCCGGGGATTAAATATGCCGTAATAGGAAAAGGCACGGAAACAACCTTGAATACAAAAGGAATAAAAGCTGATTTTGTTGGCTTATCTTCTGATACAAGCCTTGTAGGAAAAGAATTTGCAAAAATTGCAAATGAAAAAACCGTTTTATTTCCACAAGCTAAAGATTCATTAAGAAGTGTTCAGAAACAATTGTCTTTCCAGACAAAGATTTACGATCTTTTTGTTTATAAATCTACTCCGAAAAATAATATCTCTATTCCCCAATCAGATGTTGTGGTATTTACCAGTCCATCAAACGTTGAGGCATATTTTAAATTCTCTGATTTAAGCAATGTTCAACGTGTAATCTGCATTGGTAGTGCTACTGCTGAAAAGCTTAAGACACATGGATTTAATGAGTCTGTTATTCCAGAATATCCAGATGAAGCCGGGTTATTACAAGCAATTTTTGGATTAAGTTTCGAATAAAAATAAAAGCATGATTGTTCAACGTCCACGCAGAAATCGCAAATCCCAGGTAATCCGTGACATGGTTCAGGAAACAGAATTATCTGTAAAGGATTTTATCTATCCTGTTTTTTTAACCCAGGGAAATAACAAATCCATTGAAATAAAATCAATGCCGGGAATTTCTAGGCTTTCTTTGGATTATTTGCTTAAAGAGTTGGAAATATGCATGAATAATGGAGTTAAATCCTTTGCGGTATTTCCTCAAATTGAAGAATCTCTGAAAGATAAATACGCAAAAGAAAGTTACCGCGAGGGAAGCCTGTATTTAAAAGCAATAGCTGAAATTAAAAAACAGTTTCCTGAAGCATGTTTGGTTTCGGATGTTGCAATGGATCCATACAGTTCCGATGGGCATGATGGAATTGTAGAAAATGGTGAAATAATTAATGATCTTACTTTGGAGGTTTTAGGCAAAATGGCCATTGCACAAGCTCGTGCAGGAGCTGATATTGTTGCTCCTTCCGATATGATGGACGGGCGTGTTGGATACCTGCGCAAGGCTTTAGACAGAGAAGGTTTCTTTAATGTATCTATAATGTCATATTCTGCCAAATATGCAAGCGCTTTTTACGGGCCTTTTCGTGATGCACTTGAATCTGCCCCTAAAGCAGGGGATAAAAAAACCTACCAAATGAACCCGGCAAATCAGCGAGAAGCTTTGATTGAAGCAGAACTTGATTTTGCTGAAGGCGCAGATATACTTATGGTTAAACCAGCACTTGCTTACCTTGATGTAATTAAATTGCTGAAAGATAATTTTGATTTGCCTATTGCAGCTTACAATGTTAGCGGTGAATATGCCATGATAAAAGCCGCAAGCCTAAATGGCTGGATTGATGGAGAAAAAGCAATGCTGGAAAGCCTTATATCTATAAAAAGGGCTGGTGCAAAAATTATTTTATCCTATTTTGCAAAGGAATATGCTTTATTGGGTCGATAGTTAAATTATTCTTAGAATTTTAAAGAATAAAAGTTCTTTCCGCCAATAAATCCTGTATTCGTGCAACACAACAAGATCGTTTTTATTTTTCGTGCAAAATTTATCAAATTCTTCGCCTGTATGATTTATAACATAAAATAAAAAAACTGTAATTATTAAAAACAATGCAGAAACAATTAAATATCGTTTTCGTCCTGTTAACTGCCACCGTGTTCCTGTTTTTACTGGTCCCTAATATTTATCAGGAAGGACTGTTTATGGATGGTTTGATATACAGTACCACCGGCTTGAACTTAGCCAACGGAATTGGGACTTTCTGGAATCTCACATTTACCAAAACGGTAATCAGTAATTTTGATGGGCATCCTCCACTTGCTATGTATTTTCAAAACATCTTTTTTAAACTCCTTGGAGAAAGCCATTCTGTAGAAAAAATTTATTCCTCTTTCACTGCGGTTATTACAGTATTATTACTAATTGTTACTTGGAATTTTTTTCAAAAGGAAAAACAAACAAACTCATTGTATTGGATTCCCATTTTGTTATGGATTACTATTCCCGTTTGTTTTTGGTCTTATCAAAACAATGTTTTGGAAAACACTATGGGCATTTTTACCCTGGCCGCTTGTTTATGTTCTCTTTATGCAATATATAAAACAGGTTATTTGAAGTATGCTCTATTATTCTTTGCCTCAGTTTTTATTGTTTTAGGATTTTTAAGCAAAGGATTCCCTGCATTTTTTCCTCTTGCTGTTTTTGGCCTTCATTTTATCGTTTATAAAAAAGAATCTATTGTTCAGGGAATTACCAGTACCGTTTTCACCCTCTTTACCTGTGCATTTATTCTCAGCTTGATTTTTTGGGATGAAACGGCAAGAAAATTTATTTTCCATTATCTGGATATTCAGGTAATGGAAAGCCTTAAAGGAAATCAGGTTGTTGATCCCAGGTCCTTTATTTTAATTCGACTGTTACGCGAATTGATGGCCCCCTTTCTTTTATTGGTAATACTATTCTTATTTGCGTTTTTTAAACACAAAGCAAAAACCCTTTTCTCAGTATATTCCAAAGAGCAGATGAAAGATTCTTGGTTCCTTTTTTTAATCGGGTTATCCGCATCATTGCCCATAATGATTTCACCAAAACAAATGGGTTATTATCTGCTTCCTGCACTACCGTTTTTTGTATTGGCAATATCAAATCTAATTGCCCCATTAATGGTAAAGGTATGTGCTAAAAAAACAAGCATTCGCTTTTTCTATTCAAGCTATTTAGTCTTTTTTGCAGCATTAATTTCTATTTTTATTTATGCTCAAATTAATTCTGTAAATCCAACAAGGGATAAAGATCTGATAAATGATGTGAAAACAATTGGAAACTATTTAGAAAAGGATATTACAATTGGAATAAAAGAGTCATTGCTTGTAAAATGGTCTCTTATTGCCTATTTACAGCGGTATTATTTTATCAATGTTGAAACTTTTGATAAGCACAAATATGTTGTTACCGAAAAAATTTCACCTTTGGAAAACCCAAACTATGTATTGGTATTGGAGGCAAAAGGCTTTCTGTTGTATGTTAATCAAGGAATTGAAAACAAACAAGGTTCATTCAACTAATCTCGCTCAGGATATTTACCTAAACATTTACAATCCCAATAAAACCTCAACAGGATCCTTGGCTCCAAAAAGTAATTTAGTAGGATTTTCAATCATTTCCTTCACTTTTACAAGGAAAGAAACAGATTCTTTTCCATCTATTATTCTATGGTCATAAGAAAGGGCAATGTACATCATTGGACGTATTACAACTTGTCCGTTTACCGCCATAGGGCGTTCAACTATATTGTGCATACCTAAAATAGCACTTTGAGGAGGGTTTATTATTGGAGTGGATAACAACGATCCAAATACTCCTCCATTTGTTATTGTAAAAGTACCTCCTGTCATTTCATCCACAGAAATTTTTCCTTCCCTTGCTTTTTTAGCAAGCTCTCCAATTTTTCCTTCAATTTCTGCCAGAGACATTTGTTCAGCATTGCGTATTACAGGCACCATTAACCCTTTTGGGGCACTAACGGCAATACCGATATCGGCATAATTATGATATACTATTTCATCTCCATCAATCATTGCATTAACAGTTGGAAATAAATTCAATGCCTCGGTAACTGCTTTGGTGAAAAAAGACATGAACCCAAGTCCTACTCCATGGGTTTCTTTGAATTTATCCTTGTATTTACCTCTAAGCGCCATTACATTGCTCATATCTACTTCATTAAAAGTAGTTAGCATTGCAGTTTCATTTTTAACGGCAACCAACCTTTGAGCTATCTTTTTACGCAGAGATGACATTTTCTGACTATCAACATCTCTTGTTCCACCCCAGCCACTTGCTGCTTCCTTGTTGAAACCTGCTGAAAGTGCCTTTAAAACATCTTCCTTTGTGATTCTTCCTGCCACACCTGATCCAGGGACTTTAGAAACCGGAATTCCATTTTCATCCATTAATTTTTTTGCAGCTACTGAAGGAAGTCCATTTGCATAGGATGATTTGCTAGAAGCAGAAACAGGTACAGCCTTTAGCTCTTCCTTTACAACTGGTTTAACCATTGCCTGAGCTGTTTCTTTTTTCTCTGCCTTTGGTTTACTTTCACCCTTTACAGCAGTATCAATTTTACACACAACATCTCCCACCTTTACGGTTTCCCCTGCCTTTACCAATATTTTAAGTGCACCTGATTCCTCTGCATTTAAGGTTAATGTGGCTTTGTCAGAATCTACCTCACATATTTCTTCATCCTTTTCTACATAATCCCCGTCTGATTTTAGCCAGTTTGCTATTTCAACTTCAGTAATCGATTCTCCCGGGCTGGGAACTTTCATTTCTATAATCATGTTTTCTATAATAAAATCTGTTTTTAAATCTATTATGATGTTTAATTATTTTTCTATAAGTACATTTTCAAAAACCTGATCCACAATTGATTTTTGTTGTAAAAGGTGTGTTTTACTGTATCCTGTGGCTGGTGTTGAATTCTCAGGTCTTGAAACAACTTTTAATCCAGGGGTAAGTGGTCCGAATTTTCTTAAAATAAATGACCAGGCTCCCATGTTTTCCGGTTCTTCCTGAACCCAAAGCCATTCTTTTGCATTACTGTATTTTTGCAACACTCCTTTCAGTTGTTCAATTGGCAATGGATAAAGTTGTTCAAGCCTTATCAATGCACAATTCGTGATTCCATCTTTTTCTTTTTGCTCAAGCAAATCATAAAAAATCTTTCCGCTGCAAAAAGCAATCTTTGTAATTACATCCGGGTTTGCCGTTTGATCATCAATTACCTCCAGGAATCCCCCTGAAGTAAAATCTTTTAATGAGGACACACACTTTGGGTATCTTAAAAGACTTTTGGGTGTAAAAACCACAAGAGGTTTTCTAAATGGCCTATGCAATTGCCTTCTTAAAAGATGGAAAAAATTTGCAGGAGTTGTACAATTTGTAATCTGCATATTGTTGTATGCACACATTTGTAAAAAACGCTCTATCCTGGCACTTGAATGCTCTGGTCCCATTCCTTCATATCCGTGCGGAAGAAGCATCACCAGTCCATTCATCCTTCTCCATTTATATTCTGCACAACTTATAAATTGATCTATAATGATTTGTGCTCCATTGAAAAAATCTCCGAACTGAGCCTCCCAAATAGTCAGCGTATGCGGAGAGGCCATGGCATAACCAAATTCAAAACCAAGAACACCGTATTCCGAAAGAAGGGAATTGTAAATCTCTAATTTTGCCTGGGTTCCACTAAAATTATTCAAGGGAACGTATTCTTCTTCTGAATCCTCAATTTTAATTACTGCATGGCGGTGTGAAAACGTTCCCCTTTCAACATCCTGTCCGCTAAACCTTACTGCGCTTCCCTCGTTAAGTAAGGAGGCATAAGCCATTAACTCGCCCATTCCCCAGTCATAACTATCGTTCTTTATCATATCCATACGGTCTTTAAACAACTTTTTGGTTTTATTAAAGAAGTTTTTTCCTTCTGGAAGAGTTGCTATTTTCTTTGCAATTTCAAGAAAACTTTTTTCATCAACGGCTGTAACTGGAGATGAATTAAAATCTTCATTTGTGGCCATTTTCAATCCCTTCCAGGCACCATCCAGAAAGGAGCTTATCCTGGCTTTTTCTGTTTGTTTGGCCTCAGTTAGCATTTCCTGAAGCATATTTTTAAAGCTTTCTTCCATTTCTTTGGCAAGACCAGATTCAACAGAGCCCTGTTTTAAAAGCTTATTGTTATATAGTTCTCTTGGATTTGGGTGATTAGCAATTGCTTTATATAAAATAGGCTGAGTAAAGCGCGGTTCATCTCCTTCATTGTGCCCGTATTTACGGTAGCAAAGGATGTCCACAAAAACATCACGTTGAAACTTCTGTCTAAATTCCATTGCCAATTGGCAAACATATACCAAAGCTTCAACATCATCACCATTTACATGGAAAACCGGAGAAAGTACTACTTTAGCTACATCCGTGCAATAAGTGCTGGAGCGGGCATCATGATAATTGGTAGTAAATCCTACCTGGTTATTCACAACAATATGAATTGTCCCCCCGGTTTTATAGCCTTCTAGCTGTGACATTTGAATTACTTCATATACTATACCCTGACCTGCAATTGCAGCATCACCATGAATTATTATAGAGGCTGCTTTTGAAAAATCATTTTTGTGGAATGTATCTATTTTAGCCCTGGTTATACCTTCCACAACTGGCCCAACTGCTTCAAGATGGGATGGGTTGGGAGTTAAACTAAGGTGGATTTTTTTACCTTTATTGGTGAATTGATCACTTGAATAACCTAAATGGTATTTCACATCTCCGTCAAAAAGTGAATCTTCAGCTCCACGTCCTTCAAATTCTGTAAATATATCTTTATAGGTCTTGTTTAAAATATTGGCCAAAACATTTAAACGGCCACGGTGAGACATTCCAATTACGAAATCATCGATTCCTAGTTCTGCTCCTTTTTCAACTACAGTATCAAGTGCAGGAATAAGGGTTTCTGCGCCCTCAAGAGAAAATCTTTTTTGACCAACAAATTTAGTATGAAGGAAATTTTCAAAAACTACAGCCTGGTTAAGTTTATTTAAAATTGTTTTCTTTTCATCAATTCCAAAATCAGGTGTGTTTTTACAGCCCTCCATTTTGCTCTTAAGCCATTCGTGCATTTCCTGATTCCGAATGTACATAAATTCAACTCCTATTGACTGGCAATAGGTCTGTTCAAGGTGCGCTACAATGTCTTTTAATTTTGCAGGACCTATGCCTATTTGTGTTCCTGCCTGAAAAACTACTTCAAGATCTTTTGCCTCAAGGTCGAAATTTTCAATTGCAAGGCTTGGGGAATATTGCCTTCTTTCTCTTACAGGGTTTGTTTTGGTAAAAAGATGTCCTCTGGTTCTATAACCTGTAATAAGGTTAATCACATTAAATTCTTTCCTTACGTTTTCTGGCACTTCCGAACCAGAAACCTCTGTATAATTTGCCTTAGCAAAATCAAAGCCTTCAAAAAATTTTTTCCAGGAAATATCTAATTCATCCGGATTGGTTTTAAATTGTTTGTATAATTCATCTATAGATGAAACATCAGCATTGCTTAGATAGGAGTATTTATCCATTTTACTGTTTAAATATTTTTTAGAACTAGCAAAAGTACAATTTTTGTAAGATTCCAGTTAAAATATTAATTAAAAGAGACGAATTATATTGTTCTTAATGTTGCTTTTTATAAAAATTTCTGCTAATTGTTTTCTGTAATTCCCGCTTTACAACTAGTACAGCCACTTCTTTAAGTAAATCCTTACCCGGTTTTTCAATCGCATTATTCAACATTTTTTCACTTATATCAATTTTATACATGAGTGCCTGAAACAACTGATGTTTATTGTGGTAGAGGTTTTCCAAAACAGGACATAAGGCGTTAATCAATGTTTCAAAAGTTGGTTCATTTTGCTCGGCTATAATTTCCTGTTCACCAATTTGCATAAAACCCCTGTTTATTCCAGCTAAAGTTTGCTGAAGTATTTCCTTTTGATTTATATATTTTGAAATATCAGGTAATTCCATTTGCCTTGTTTGTATTGTGAAGGTACGAATTCAAAATTGACTGTATCATAAAAAGTCCTAGAATCATACTTCCTTTTTAAAAAAAACTCTACCTTAGAAAAATAAATCGAAAAGCATAGTAAGAACACTTAAAATGAGAAGTAAAATGGTAACTAAATTGGAGCAAAAGAGAGAACATAGTTTTTTTGGTGATGTAAGCAGATATTTTGACAATGCTGTAAAATTCCTTGACTATCCTAAAGGATTACTTGACCAGATAAAATGCTGCAACAGTGTTTATCAAATAAATTTCCCGTTAAAAGTAGGAAATGAAATTCAGGTAATCCAGGCATTCAGGGTAGAGCATAGTCATCATAAACAACCAACCAAGGGAGGAATACGATTTTCAGAAAACGTATCACAGGATGAAGTAATGGCCCTTGCGGCATTAATGACCTACAAATGTGCCATTGTAGATGTTCCTTTTGGGGGTGCTAAAGGAGGAATAAAAATAAATCCACGGAAATATACAGAAGAACAACTCGAAAAAGTAACACGGAGGTATGCTTCTGAGCTAATTAAAAAGAATTTTATTGGTCCTGGCACCGATGTTCCTGCTCCTGATTACGGAACCGGAGAAAAGGAAATGTCATGGATTGTTGATACTTATACTGCTTTTTTTCCTGGCAACCTGGATGCAATGGCTTGTGTTACCGGCAAACCTATTAGCCAAGGAGGAATAGAGGGAAGAAAAGAAGCAACAGGCTTGGGGGTTTACTTTGGAATGCGCGAGGTTTGCAGTTTTAAGGAAGATATGGATAAACTTGGATTATCAACTGGAATTGAAAACAAAACCGTGGTTATTCAAGGACTTGGTAATGTTGGCTATCACGCGGCAAAGTTCTTTTATGAGGGTGGCGCCAAAATAATAGCAATTGCAGAATACGAAGGAGCAATTATGAATTCCGAAGGGTTAAATTATCAGGAAGTATTTGAGCACAGAAGAAAAACAGGTTCACTATTAAATTTCCCTGGTGCTGTAAATATTGAAAAATCATCTGATGCACTTGAATTAGAATGCGATATTTTAATTCCTGCTGCACTTGAAAACCAAGTACATCATAAAAATGCGGACCAAATTAAGGCTAAAATTATTGGAGAGGCAGCAAATGGTCCAATTACACCGGAGGCAGAAATAATACTCAATGCAAAAGGCGTATTAATTATTCCAGACATTTTCCTAAATGCTGGCGGGGTTACTGTTTCCTATTTCGAATGGCTTAAAAACCTTTCCCATGTTAGATTTGGAAGACTAGGAAAAAGATTTGACGAGAATATGAATAACCAAATGCTGTCTGCCATTGAAACCATTACAGGAAAGCCTTTTACCGCCTTGCATCGCAAACAAATTGGAAGAGGAGCTGATGAACTTGATTTTGTATATTCAGGTTTGGAAGAGACCATGATAGAGGCATACAGGGATATAAGGACCGAATATAAAAACGGAAAAGGCATTCCTGATCTACGTACTGCTGCTTTTGTAGTTGCTATTAGAAAAATTGCCGGTTCTTATGAATCTCTTGGTATTTTCCCATGATTAACTCCACTGTTTCAACCGTTCTTATTACCGGAGGAACTGGTTTTATAGGATCCCAGCTTACAAAACTTTTACAAACAGAAGGTTTTCGTGTTACTCACCTAAGCAGGTCTGTAAGTGGAAAAGAAAAAGTGAAGACTTATGCCTGGGATATAGAGAATGGATATATTGAAAACGGAGCAGTGGAACAAGCTGATTATATTATACATCTTGCAGGAGCCAACATTGCCCAAAAGAGATGGACAAAAGAAAGAAAGAAAATAATTATTGACAGCAGGGTTAAATCTGCTGAACTTATCTACAACAAAGCCTCTAAATCCACAGGAAAATTAAATGCCTTTATTTCTGCCTCAGGTGTAGGTTATTATGGCACTATAACTTCAGAAAAAATATTTAATGAGGATGATTCTGCCGGTTCTGATTTTACAGCCTATACATGTAAATTGTGGGAAGAAGCAGCCCTTAGATTTTCAAATCTCGGTATTCGAACAGTTCGGGTAAGAACGGCAATTGTTTTTGGCACAAATGGTGGTGCTCTACAAAAATTAGCAAATCCTATTAACAATTTCCTGGGAGCTCCTTTAGGCTCGGGAAATCAATATTTCCCCTGGATACACATTAACGATTTGTGCCGGATTTATTTAAAAGCAATTCAGGATCAAACAATGCAGGGAGTTTATAACGCTGCAGCTCCTTATCATGTAACCAATAAGGATTTGACAAAAACTATTGCAAAAGTGCTTCACAAACCTCTAATTTTGCCCAATGTGCCCGCTATTGCCATAAAAATAGTAATGGGAGAATTGGGTGATGCCATTTTAAAAGGAAGCCGGATATCTTCTGAAAAAATCAGGAAAGCAGGTTTTCATTTTAATTTTCCCGATATAAAAATTGCCTTAGAGGATTGTTTGAAATAATGGCGTTTTTTCTAAAATAGGCAGACAATTTATTCAAAAACAAAAACAGCTCCCATTACTTTGGCTGGGTATTCAATAAAGTCTTTTAAACAGTTAAATCTCTCTTGCCATTAGGCTTTCAGCCAAATTAAAAAGATGTTGTTTTTTGCTTTTATCTACTTTTACAGCCTCAAGATTGCTTATTGCTTTTTGAAAATACTTTTCCATTTCAAATTGTGCAGCTTCTTTAACCTTATATTTTTGAAAAACTTCTAATACCCAGGTAATCTTTTCCATTGAATTTGACGGAATGGTAGAAAATAAATATTTAAGCTGCTGCTTGTCCTTTTCATTTGCTTGTTCCAAAGCCTTCAAATAAAGGAAAGTTTTTTTATTTGCAATAATATCTCCGGCTATTTGTTTTCCGAATTTTTCGGGATCTCCGTATGAATCCAGAATATCATCCTGTAACTGAAAAGCAATACCGATGTTTTTTCCAAATTCCCAAAGTAGCAAAGCGTCTTGTTCAGGGGCATGAGCTACAATAGCGCCCATTTTTAAACTGGTTCCAAGTAAAACAGCCGTTTTTAATTCTATCATTTTAAGATACTCCTCAATATTTGCCTGACTGGTTTCATAATTCATATCCAGTTGTTGGCCTTCACAAACCTCAAGGGCAGTTTTGTTGAATACAGAAAGTAGTTGGTGCAATATTTCAGGCTTGTAATGCAACAATAGTTGGTAGGACTTAATCATCATAGCATCGCCTGCTAAAATGGCAACATTAACATTCCATTTCTTATGAACAGTTTCTTTTTTTCTTCTTATTGGAGCATTATCCATAATATCATCATGGATTAAAGTAAAATTATGCAAAACCTCAACAGCAATGGCAGCATTTATAGCCGATTCAACAGGTTTGTCAAATAAATCGCAGGCTAAAAGCACAAGGAGCGGCCG
Source organism: Bacteroidota bacterium (assembly GCA_013696965.1). Lineage (NCBI taxonomy): Bacteria > Pseudomonadati > Bacteroidota > Bacteroidota bacterium. Next base: position 56,451 of record JACCXN010000004.1, read on the forward strand.
CATTCTTTTCCCACCTAATTTCAACATGTAGGAAAGAGGCTCATATAATTCACATGGAATTCCATTCAAATTATTGGCATAAAAAACAATTCGCTCCTCTATTTCCAGCTGTAAATTTTGTATTGCCTGTGACATAGGAAATTTCAGAGAATATAAGAGGTGTTTTCAATTATTTTTTTCAAACCCTCTTCAAGAGAAACAGGTTCTCTTTTTAATAGAAGTTTCATTTTACTGATATCTGGCTGCCTGCGAGTCATATCTCCTTCATCAAGAGGATCAAGATGGACAATGCGGGAGGAGGAATTAGCAACTTTAATAATCGTATTTGCCAAATTCAAAATGGTAATTTCTTTTTCACCACCAACATTTACAACATCATTAATAAATTTATTTTCAACAAATGCATTAATACAAGAATCAATATTGTCATTTATGTAACAAAATGTACGTGTTTGCATTCCATTGCCATATATGGTAATATCCTTGTTTTTAAGTGCTGCGGCAATAAATTTTGAAACAACAAAGTCTTTGCTTTGCTTTGGCCCATAGGTATTAAAAAACCTAAAAATGGTATAATCAAGGTTGTATTCTGTTTTGTACGATTTAAGGTAAGCCTCGCCTACATTTTTCACAATGGCATATGGAAGCCGGGAATTCAAAGGGGTAGTATGTTCATTTTGCGGAAACTCTACAGGTTCGCCATATACTTCTGAAGAAGAGGAATAAAAAACTCTTTTTACTCCGGTGTTTTTTGATAAATGCAATACGTTTTTTATCCCTGTAATATCATTTAAAACCTTTACCGGATTACTTAAAGTCCTTTTAACGCCAACTAATGCAGCATAATGAAAAACATAATCAAATTGCCAGGCATAAAAAACTCCTGAAATATCAGTCCACTCATTTATATCGCATTTTATAAAGCGAATATTGCCATGTTCCGAAACGGGTATTTTATCAATGCTTCCAGTAACAAGGTTATCGGCAATTATTATGAAATTAGCAGGATCCTGTGCTAATTTCTCCGCCAGTGCACTTGGAATAAAACCAGCCCCGCCTGTAATTAATATTTTAGCCATAATGTATGGATTAAGGCAAATTAAGTAAATAATTGCCATAGCCACTTTTCAGAAGTGGTTGTGCCAGGTTTAAAAGTTGTTTTTTATTGATAAAATTCATCCTATAGGCTACCTCTTCAATACATCCTATTTTCAGTCCTTGTCTTTCTTCTATTACCTGAACATACTGGCCTGCTTGCATTAAGGAATGAAAGGTTCCAGTATCAAGCCAGGCTGTCCCCCTGTCTAAAATGGCAACTTTTAAATTGTTGTTTTTTAGGTAATGTTTATTGACATCCGTTATCTCATACTCCCCTCTGGAACTAGGTTCTAATTTTTTTGCAATTTCAATAACCGAATTATCATAAAAATACAATCCCGGAACAGCAAAATTCGATTTAGGTTTTTGTGGTTTTTCTTCAATAGAAATAGCTTTGTTATTTTTATCAAACTCAACTACTCCATATCTTTCAGGATCTGAAACATGGTATGCAAACACAACTCCGCCATCCGGTTTGGTTATTGATTGAAGCAAAACCGACATTCCTGAACCATAAAAAATATTATCTCCAAGAATTAAGGCAACATTATCTTTTCCAATAAATTTTTCACCTATAACAAATGCCTGTGCAAGTCCATTGGGTACTTCCTGAACTGCATAAGAAAACTGGCATCCCAAATTTTTTCCATCTCCCAATAGCTTTTCAAAATTAGGTAAATCTGAAGGTGTAGAAATAATAAGAATTTCATTAATACCAGCCATCATTAAAGTAGAAAGCGGATAATAAATCATAGGTTTATCGTAAACCGGCATTAATTGTTTGCTTACAGCTAAGGTTAATGGGTGAAGTCGAGTGCCAGAGCCTCCAGCAAGAATTATTCCTTTCATTTATTGATTTAATGTAAGTTACAGACAGTTATAATGAGAAAATGAGTAAACATTATTGATTCTAAAACACTTTTGGGACATTTGGATCACTGGTATCTCCAATAACCAAATCTTTGAGTTCAATATCTTCCTCCTCGTCAATAATTTGTACTAATGGTTCCTTAAAAGCCTTAGTAGTTAAGGATTTTTCCAATGAAAGCAACAAACAAGGCAAAACAATAAGATTTGAAAGCATAGCAACAAAAAGGGTAACTGCTACAAGGATACCAAGGGCTACTGTTCCACCAAAATTAGAAACGGAAAATATGCCAAAACCGAAAAACAAAACAATAGAGGTATAGATCATACTAACTCCTGATTCCCTTAAGGCAGCAATAACGGAATCTTTAATATTCCATTTCAACACTTTAAGCTCCTGCCGGTATTTGGCCAGGTAATGTATTGTATCATCCACAGAAATTCCAAAAGCAATACTGAAAACCAAAATAGTTGAAGGTTTTATTGCTATTCCAAAATATCCCATAAGTCCTGCGGTAACCAATAAAGGTATAAAGTTAGGCACAAGTGAAACAAAAACCATTCGATAGGATGAAAACAAAAAGGCCATAAGAATAGAAATGACTACAATTGCCAGTGCCAAACTTGTAAAAAGATTTTTAACCAAAAAATTTGTGCCTTTCAAAAACACGATACTGTTACCAGTTAACACAACATCGAATTTTTCAGGATCAAAAATAGAATCAATGCGTGGTTTTATATCATTCTTAATCACCTGCATTTTTTTTGTGCCAATATCCGCCATTTGAACGCTAACGCGGGTATAGCGTTTTGTAGAGTCAATAAATGTTCTTAATATATTTTCTTTTGCACCCGTTTTTGCAGTAAAATAAGGGGCTAAAAAGCTTTTTTCCATATCACTTGGTAAGCTGTATCTATCAGGGCTTCCATTGTAATAGGCCTGTTTGGAAAATTTAACAACTTCTGCCATTGAAACAGGCTTAGAAAATTCAGGATAAGATGAAATAAGATCCTGTAACTGGTCAATTTTTTTTAGTGTGGATATTTGACTTGCCGCTCCTGGTTTTTTAGCATCAATTGATATCTCAAAGGGCATTACTCCGCTAAAATTTTCCTGGAAAAACATTAGATCAACAACAATTGGATCGTGTATAGGAAGGTCATCCACAATGTTTCCTGTTGTTTGAATTTTTGTTATTCCATTTATTGCTAAAGCAATGGCTATAGCAGATACTATGTAAACAGTTTTACGGTATCCAGTTACAATCACAACAAACCGTTCAACAAGATTGAAAATTAATTTGTTTTCAAGGTGTTTGGTATTCTTCTCGTTTGGGGGAGGAAAATAACTGAATATGATTGGTATAAGCAACAATGACAATACAAAAACACACAGTATGTTAATGGAGGCTACAATTCCGAATTCCTGCAGAATTCGGCTGTTAGTAACAATAAATGCAGCAAATCCAAGGGCTGTTGTTGTATTAGTAAGTAAAGTAGCTCCTCCAATTTTTTGGATAGATCGAATTAGCGCTTTGGCCTGATTTCCGTGTATTTTATATTCCCTGTGGTACTTGTTTAACATAAAAATGCAATTGGGAATACCAATAACAATAATTAAAGGAGGGATAAGGGCAAGAAGTATGGTAATTCTAAAATCAAAAATAGCTACAGTCCCGAGGGAATAAATTACACCAATGGCAACTACCATCATGGAAAAAAGAGTAATTTTAATTGAGCGGAAAAACAGAAATAGAATAAAAGCGGTCACAAAAATTGCAAGAAGGATAAACAATTTTAATTCGGCCGCAACTTTTGTTGTCATGTTGCTGCGAATGTATGGCAAGCCAGAGTAGTGAAGATCCAAACCGGCAGCTGTTGCTTCCTGATGAATAATCTCTTTTAACTCAAGCATGAACTTATCTCTTTGAGCAGAATTAACTATTTTTTTATCAATTGAAACCGCCATTAAGGTTGCTCCTGAGGATTCATTATAAATCCTACCATTGTAAAACGGAAGCGAGAAAATAATTTCTTTCAGGCTGTCTAATTCCTCTTGTGTTGTTGGTGCTTGTTTTACAACGGGTAAAAAATCAAATTTCTTTATTGAATCATTTTTACTGAGATTGTAAATATGAGCAAGGGATATAACTTCATCTACTCCCTCTATTGCTTTTAATCGATTTCCAAGATTATACCAGGAAATGAATTTATCCAGTTTAAAGAGATCAGGTTCTTTAAGGCCAATGGCAAGGATATTTCCATCTTCACCAAAGCGGTTTTTAAAGTCCTCGTAATCAATTAGGGTTGGATCATCCGAAGGTAAAAGCTTTAGAAATTCATAGTCCATTCTTACTGTTGATGCCTTATAGGCCATAAAACCTGTAAAAAGACCCAAGAGAATCAGAATAGAAACTCTGTTACGTAAAATTAAACTACAAATCGTTCCCCACATAAAGTATTAGTATCAAAAACAATTGTCGAAATTATGAACTTATTAAGGAATATCAAAATAAAACAATGACAGCCAGTACTAAAAAAGGTGTAAAATAAAGACGCTTTAACCGACTATGCTTTTTATCAAAATAAAAAAACAAACGCAAAAGGACTGATAATAGTACAAGTACGGCCGTTTTATAAAAATTAATTGTATTTTTGGAATGAGATTTGTAAAACCCCTGGTCAAAACAATTTTTATGAATAATTTTATTTTTAGTTCCGCTAAAAGCCTTTTTGTACCTTCTAATAGCTGCAAACAAATAAACTCAGTAACCTGTTTTCCAGGCAAACATTTTAGAAAAGCCACCACTGGTTTTAATTCAGCATTCGTTGTTTTAATGCTAATGCTGTCATTTTCTTCTTGCATATCATCCAAAAAACACATGGACAGAGGGCAATATGATATAGCAATTACAAAGTCTGTAAAAAAATTAAAGAAAAACCGGAATAATGAGAAACACATGCTGATTCTGGAAAAATCATATAACCTGGCCAATGAAAGGGATAAGGAAAGGGTAGGGTTTCTGAAGCTGGAAGGCAATCCAGATATTTGGGATGATGTTTACCAATCCTTTTTAAGCTTAAAAGGAAGACAGGCAAGAGTAAAACCAGTTATGCCACTAAAAGTGCCTAGTACGGGTAGAGTAATTTCATTTGATTTTGTTAATTATGATGAAGAAATAATAAATGCAAAAAGGAAAGCTGCGGAATTTTACTACGTTCGTGGCACTTTGCTCCTGGAAAATGGCAGCAAGGAAAATGCCAGGTCTGCTTATAATGATTTCAAAAACGTACAGAAATTTTTTTCTGATTATAAAGATTTGAACCAGCAAATAAATAAGGCCCTGGATATAGGAACAAGTCATGTGGCCTTTAAAATGCAAAATGCAAGCGGTATTCCTTTGCCCTTAGCTTTTGAAGAAGATTTAACAAAAATAAGCCTTAATGATTTAAATGGGCAATGGGTGAAATTTCATACCATTATTGAAAAAAACGCCTTCTACGATTATACTGTAAAGGTAAATATAAGAATGATTGATATTAGTCCGGAGGGATTAAAGGAAGTTCATTTTATTGAGACAAAAGATGTGCAAGATGGATTTCAATACCTTTTGGATAAAAATGGAAATGTAATGAAAGACAGCCTGGGCAATGATATGAAGGCACCAAAATATAAAACCATAACGTGCAACCTTATTGAAACACAACAGAAAAAAACAGCAAGAATAGCAGGAACAATTGATTTTATAGATAACCATACCGGACAATTATTAAAAAGCGATCCAATTGCTTCCGATGTCTTTTTTGACCATATCTCACTAATAGCAATTGGAGACCTAAATGCACTAAAGCCAGAAACAAAAAAAATGATTGGAATAAAACCAATGCCTTTCCCTCCAAACCCTGAAATGATAATGCAATGCGGAAATATTATGAAGGGGATGACAAAAAATATTTTGGTGAACAACCAGAGGCTTTTAAATTAATTTATGTTTGTATTTGGGCAAAAACAATGAAGGAACTTTTAAATTTACAGGACGCTTTTAACTTATAAAATAACCAGCGCAGATTTAATTTAAGAAAAGCAAACTTTTTAAAAAAATTATTTTGCCTTGGTTTTTTTGGTCGATTAAATTAATCCTTACATTTGAGGTAATAATTCATTTATCTCCCAAATATTATGAAACTTAAATTTAGAACCATCCTAATTCTTCATTTTAGCTTTTTGATTTTATTGGTAAATAGTTGCAAGACGGAAGTACCGGACACTTCAGCTGATTCTGAATCTATTGTTACAGAGGAAGTAGAGACTGATAATACAGGAAGTATTTTTTATTCAATTCCATCTCCAATGGAGTTGGGGGCTTTGTTGCATCGTGCAGGAGTATCATACAATAGTGAGTTATTAAATCCTACCGACAAGGCATCTCAATATATTGGCACATCAAGCAAGGCACTTAATTTAGGTGTATATGTAGCTGATTTAAGTTATACAACAGCATCAAACAAGATGCAAGAATCCATGAATTATTTAAACAGTGCACGAATTCTTTCTGAAGAACTTGGATTAAAATCATTTTCTGGAGAAATGATGCTGGAAATAGAAAAAAACCTGGACAAAAAAGATGAATTAATAAAATTGGTTTCAGAGGCATATCAATCCTCGAATGAAACACTTACTGAAAATGACAGGGAAACGATTTCTATTTTGGCAATTACAGGGGGCTGGATTGAAGGAATTTATATAGGAACCCAAATTGCAAAAACAAATGCAAACAATTCGGGAATTATTAAAATGATAGCCGAACAAAGAACAACCTTGGATAATCTTATTTCACAAATGAAACCCCACAAATCCAATTTAGCAATAGGGTCATTATTAAACTCCCTAAATGATTTAAAGAAAATTTATGATGAAACACCTGTTGGCGAAGCCAGTGCAGAGATAGACGTAAGGGAAGGCTCTAACCAAATCACCATTGGCGGGACTTCCGGTTTTTCACTTTCTGATGATCAATTTTCAAGAATAACAAAAACGGTTGATGAAATAAGAACGAGTATTGTTAAAATATAAGCCCAATAACCTAATAATAAATCAAAACATGAAAACAACCCTCACCTTTAAAAAAAGTATAATTGTACTTCTGTTTGCATTGCCTTTATCGGTATTTGCCCAATGCAATTCGTTTATGAAACTTAAATGCAATCCTATTTTAAAACCCTATTTGAGTAGCGGACAAGTTTTTAATTCCACTTTATTATCAGAAGACAAAGCTAAACTTCTTCTTACTTTTTATGAAGGAATGAATTATAGAATAGTTGTATGCAGCCAACCCGAACTTGGAAATGTTCAAATGAGGCTTAAGGACGGAAAAAACAAAATTGTTTTCACAGGTTCTGTTCAAGAATCAAATTTTTGGGATCTAAAAGTTGATGCTACACAGGTTATGACTATTGAAGTATTGACACCAGTCCTGGAAAATACTGAAAGTATGGTAAAAAGCGGTTGTGTTTCACTTATGGTAGGTTTTAAGCCCTACTAATTAAATTGCTTGAAATAAATCATGTGCTTTTTCACGAATGTTTATGGTAACCTTTAGCTAAATATTCTTGAAATAAACAGTACTATTAAAACATAAAAAATGCCTTTAGTTAAACTCTAAAGGCATTTTTTTATTCGTATTATCGGCTAAACTTTGAAATAGCAAATACAAAAACCTGCATATTCTTTTTAAAGGTGATTTAACTACTTTTTTGAACCTAAAGCCATTGTGAATTCATCTGTTTTGGTCATCTAAAACTAATTCACATTCAAAAGAATCGAACATTAAGAGTCCACAACAAAACCCTATACAAGAATAGGAAAGATGTTAAAAGACTAATTAATAGCCTTTATTTTTTTCTCTAAATCAGAAAGAACTACTTTTTGAGCATCCACTTCTTTTTTCTTTGCTTCCTGAGCCTTAAGGTTTTTTTGAATATCAGCCTCAGCAGCTTGTATTTTTGATTTGTAGGTTTCTATATCCTTCTCAAGGCTGCCTTTATCCTTTACCAATGATTCAAGATCCTTTTCATTCTTTTTTTGTAGTTTTTCCGCCTCTTTTACAACTGCTTCAACAGCTTCCTTACTAACTTTTACAGCAAAATTGTAAACAATGTTTTTTGCTTCTTTAAATTCTGAGGAATGCTGAGAAGATGACAAATAAGCTCCTCCAAGATCAAATCCAACAATAAATTTCACAGATCCGTTTTTATTGTCCTCCACTCGTGCATATACATCAACAGTATTAGGACCTATTGCCTTAATGGTGGCATCATCCGCAAAAATTTCTTTTTTTGAAGATACTTTCGCATTGAAATCCTTCATAATTGATTTCCATTCTTTTTCAATATCCGATGCTGAGGCTTCATATATGGTAACAATAAGAGCATTGTTTTTACCATTGCCAATGTTTTCGTTAGATTCAGATAAAGAGATTTTTTTCTGAGCCATTAATTGAACAGCAAAAACTGTTAATACAAGAAGAAGAATTGCTTTTTTCATAGTTTGTTTTTATATTAATATGACCAAACTTAATATTTTTATCTTTTAATGCAAAATGTTTTCATCCTTTTGTTATTTCTGAGATGCCTCCTGAGACTATGAATTTCATGATTTCTGCAGATGGAGTATGAATAACGGTAACGTTTTCTTTTGGAACAATGAACAAATTACCTGAAAAATTAAATGAATGAGGAAGATAAACAGCAACTTTATCTTTGGCTATGTTTAGGTCGGTTAAATCCTCCCTTGTAATAAATCCCAATTTTTCAACGCCCATTTCCTTACTTAATTTAACAAGAACCGGTTGGTTGAATTTCTTTTTTGACCCAACCAGGGCAGACATTAAGTCTTTCAGGGAGGAATAAAAAGTATTAATAAGGGGCGCCTTGGCAATAACTGATTCGATAATAAGAAAAAATGGCTTAAAAAAGATAGTGCTTCCAAGCACTCCAAAAATCAAAATCAACACTATAAGGCCAATCAAACCAATTAAAGGATCAATTGCAGGATGAACAGTAATGCCTGCTGCATTAAGCCCGGCTCCAATAATGATAAAAATTGAATAAATTACATAAACAACAATGGAAATGGGTACAGTAAACAAAAGTCCCCTGAAAAAATACTGTATAATTTGTTTCATTTTATTCTGAAAATTTTTAATTAAATTAATTTTGTAAAGGTTAGTGATAATTTGTAAAACTAATCTGTTTACTCAAAAGTAGCAGAGAGGAGCCAAAGTTGTATATTACTATTTATCTTTGAGTATTATCAGGAAAAAACTATTCAGTTTTTACAGTGTTTGCAGCACTTGTTTTTGGGCCTTTGTTAAGCCTGATGAAACCAACTCATAGGAGTGATCAATCCAGGAGAAAAGTATATTATGCGCAATCGGCGGTTCATTATTGATTGTATTCCAATGTTTTTTATTCATATGATATCCAGGCCTTACGCCAGGATATTGTTCTCTTAGTTCAATTGCCTTTTCAGGATCGCATTTAAGGTTAATGCTTTCAAAATTATTAACATCTGTTAAAGCAAAAATTTTACCCATTACTTTAAAAACAAGGGTAACAGAATCAAAAGGAAAATCTTCGGTTACACCTTTTTTGGATAAACAATATTCTCTAAAAACCTCAATATTCATTATAATTCAATTTAGTTTATACAATACAGGTTTTGAAGGGCTGGCGTCATTCTCAAAACTTGCAATTTGCAAATTTAACAAGTAAGATCCATCTTTCACTGTATCTGGAACGTAAATTAATTCAGTAATTGTTCTATTGAGTTGGGGATTTTCCGGATACTGCCAAAAAATATGATGAGCAGCCAGCTTTCCCTCATCAGATTCCCGGTCAACAGAGGGCAAATCAATAAGAAGATGTTCAATGTTCTTATTGTGTATTAATTGTGCGGCTGCTGCTTCTAAATAAGGGGGATTGGTATTGGAATATTGTTTTTCATTTTTAGCCAGCTCGTTAGGAAGGGTGCGTATTATAAGCGCTTCGGGCTTACTGTCCTTAATTGCATCTGATATTTGAACAGCGGTAATTACTTTGTCGCCATTGGCAAGCTCCTGAGGGGTAATTGTTATGAGTAAGGCAATAAAATGGAATTTTTTAAGGCATTTATTTATACTGATGTTTTCCTTACTTATATGACCCACGCATTCAGTATGTGTTCCGTTTGCATGCGGATTAAAAAAGATATTCCTAAAATTAACTGATCCCCCCTTATTAACATCTCCAATGAAATGTTGGGTTTCTACAGCTTCTATTTTTACTGGTTCTGCATACCAGGCGTTAACATTTGAGGCTCCTGCTCTTAAAGGAATAGAAATATCAATTGGATTGGTAAAATCGGCCTGGTATTTTTCTTTTTTATGGTAAATGTTAATGATCATGTTTTTTATTTCAAAGGTAAGATTTTTGAAATTTCCAACAGCAAAAATATTTACCCCGGACTTAGGGTTGGGATTGGGGTATTTTTTTAAGTTGTTGATGCAGTTTAGTATTTAAAACAAGCACCATATCAAAAGGCGTTCGTCTGGAAATAGGTATAATATCGAACCTTTTTATATAATAGGGAAATGGTTTTTTTAGAAATTCAAATTCACAATCCTTCACCACAAGGGCGTAAAGACCTGTACCTGGGGTAAAATCAAATTCACTGATAAAGAAATCTCCGGGGTTTACAATTATAGACGAATCAACCTCCAATTCAGCATTTAATAAGTTACCTGTGAATTCCCTGTTTTTGATTTTCTCTGAGCAGGTGTTGTAAAAAAAATACACCTTGGAAAAATCATATACACTTGTAAAGGAAGTGTAAATGGCCTTGTTTTCAAGGTGTTGTTTGCGTATTACCTCTTCCGCTTCTTTATTGCGACCCAGTTTCCTTAGTGCGTTAATTTTGTTTTCAGATGTATATAACCTTACCAATAAAACTCCACTTCTTAATTTGAGCACCTGATTGTTTGCAATTTCCCGTTTTTTTTGGGAAAATCCAACAATGGGCATAAGCAGCAGTATCAAAAGAAATAAACGCATAATTAATCTTCAATAATAAAAAAACCTGATGCTATTGCATCAGCAAATAGTTTGCCTGTTTGGGTTAAGCATATTTTATTTTCTAAAAATGTAGTATGTTCTCGGCTTAAATGCTTAGTGTTTTCTTTTAAACAATGATTTGAATACTCTTGTCCAAATTTATTTTGAATTACATTTAAATCAGCCCCTTCCCTTGTTCTTAAGGAGGTAAGTACATATTCATTAAACCTTTTATTCCTGGTAAGCACTTCCTTTTCAAAGGGAATTTTATCCTCATTAATTGCCTTAATATAAACCCCGTTTTTGTTGATATTCCATTGCCTGTATTCTCCGTTAAAAGAATGTGCTGATGGCCCAAGTCCCAGATATTTTTCTCCTGTCCAATAGTTGCTATTGTGCCTGGATTGATAGCCTTTTTTGCAGAAATTAGAAATTTCATATTGAATAAAGCCATTTTGCTCCATCTCATCAACCATAGTTTCAAAATGCTGGGCAGCTAGTTCCTCATCAGGGCTACTTATTTTTCCCTTTTTAATGAAGTTATCCAAAGGGGTTTTAGGCTCTACTGTAAGGCAATAAGCAGAAATATGCTGAACATTCATAGCAAAAGCCTGATGCAGGTTTTCAATCCAGTTTTGTATGGAAAGCCCTGGAATACCATAAATTAAATCAATACTGATATTGTGAAAACCAAGATCAATGGCATCTTTTACACAAGTAAGGGCCATTTGGGAGGAATGGGCCCTGTTCATAAACTTTAAATCATCATTTCTAAAGGATTGTATACCAATACTAAGACGATTTATAGGTGTTGCATTAAATTGCCTGAGCTTTTCCCTTGTTAAATCATCAGGATTTGCCTCAAGAGTAATTTCTGCATTAGAAGCAACAGTAAAATTATTTTCAATAGCATCAAAGATGCTGTTTATTTCGTGTTCAGATAAAAGAGATGGTGTACCTCCCCCAAAATAAACCGTATTCAATTGGTTCTTGTTTTCCCCAAAGAAAAGCTTCTGCATTGCTATCTCTTTTATGAGAGCTTTCAAAAAATCATCCTTGTGTTTTAATGTGGTAGAAAAGTGAAAATCGCAATAATTACAAGCTTGTTTGCAAAAGGGAATGTGAATATATAAACCTGCCATTACTTCCTTAAAATAATCCTAAAGGTTGTCCCTTTGTTAAGTTCAGTCCTTTTAACAAATATTCTTCCTGAATGGTATATTTCAACTATCCTTTTGGCAAGTGATAGTCCTAATCCCCAGCCTCTTTTTTTGGTTGTAAATCCGGGCTGAAAAACAGTTTTTAAATTGGCACTTGAAATCCCTTTTCCCGTATCGGTAATATCTATTGTGATTTCCCTTATATTTTCATCCACATCAATGTGAATTGAACCTTTCCCGTTCATGGCATCAATAGCATTTTTACATAAATTTTCAATAACCCATTCGAAAAGCGGTACATTTAAGGGAACAAAAATTTGAGTTGAGGGCGAATCAAGGTTAAATTCCACCCTGTTTGATACACGTAATTTCAGATAGCTAATGGAATTCTCCAAAACTTTAATTACATTTTCATTTTGCATTTCAGGTTTAGAGCCAATTTTAGAAAATCTTTCAGTAATGGTTTCCAAACGATGAATATCCTTTCCGATTTCAATGGTTACCTCATCCTCCAGACCTCTTAACTTTAACAATTCCATCCACGCAATGAGGGAGGAAAGGGGTGTTCCAAGTTGGTGTGCTGTTTCCTTTGCCATACCTACCCATACCTGGTTTTGTTCAGACCTTCTGGCTGTAGAAAACAGGGAATAAGCCACCATGAGAAAAATTGCAAAAACAGCAAGTTGAATGTAGGGATAAAACTTGAGCTGCATAAGAAGCAAGGATTCCTTATAAAATATATAATTTTTTTGACCCTCATCAAACTCAATTTCTATGGGTTGATTCTGCGCTCTCATTTGATTAATGAGTTTCTTGATGTATTCACTATCGTTTAATTGCAAGGAATCCAGGTTTCCCGCTGCAATTATATGTGTATTGGATGAATCTGTATACAAAACCGGAACAGTGGCCGAATTAAGGACAATTTCAGAAATAAAAGATTTGATAATGTCATCGAGAACCAACCTAAGATCAGTGAATATTTTTGAATCATTGTAATACAAATAATTCTTTTGGTCTTTGTAATATGGGATTTCTATAGGCTTTTGGCTTTCTTTCATCTTTTCAAGCTCGTTGGTAAGAATCTTGATTTCAATAGGAGAAAGACTTGCAAGATTATCGGCTTTAATGGCATCAAGATTTCTCCAGCTTGTAATGTTTTGATTCTCATCAGTGAGAATCACCGGGATGGTGGTATTGCTATTTACAATGGTAAGGTAGAAATTCCTGTCCAGGTCATTTTCGGTGGTAAAAAGCATTTTTGTTGCATCTGCCCAGAGTTCCATTCTTTTTCGTTCCTCTGTTTTGAGCTTATTGAATAGATCATTTGTATATTTTACAAGGTTCCCTTTTTTCTGGATGGCATCAGCCCAGAGTTTTACCTTTATTCTTTCTTCCTGGGCAATTTTTTCAACCAATTTATTGGTATACCATAAGGATATAAACACTATGAGTAGTGCTGAAATAAAAAGTACTATTTTCCAACGTTGTTTTTGTGAATATACGCTCATTTGTTACAATAACGATTTTGGCACCATTCAAGTATTAAAAGTTACAAGTTATGATTCCTGTTTCCAACCAAATAAAGATGGAAAATAATATCATAGAGTACCCAAATATATATTATTCCTCCCCAACCTTATCCAACCATTTTCCAAATTTACCTTTTTCTTTTTTATCAGGAGTCAGGCTTGGTTTTGCTTTTTCTTTCTTTGGATCCTCTGTTGATTTCTTGTTTTCCTCCCATTCAACCTCCAGCTGGGATTGTTTCTTTTTTACAGGAGTGCTAACAGTACTATCGCTTTTATACAATCCAAATTCTTCCTTAAGCAAGCCTTTAACCGTCTTCTTTTCCGATTGTAAATCCTCTTTCATTTTTTCCTTCAGTCCTACTCCATCATAAGAAAACTTGGGATTATCTATATGTCCTTTCATTGAAATGAAAACGGACATCCTCCTGCGGTCATCTTCTTCAAGAGATCCGAATTCATTGTTGTTTTTGTTGCTCTCCCTTACTTTGCCAGCCAGTAAATCACTTAACAACAAACGGAATCGGTAATCTACATTATCGTTAAACCCGTGAACTCCAGCAATGGAAATATCTATGGCACTAGAGTTAATCTCCATTTTAGGAATGTAAATTTTTTCATTTACTATTTCAATAACATTATGAAGCGTTGAAAATTTGATTTGTTGCAGATCAGGAACCCTGATAAAAGAGGATAGTTGTTTCATTGGTTCAAAATTCAACAATTCACCCTTTTCAATAGTAATGTCTGCATTGCAAGCAATGGATTTGTCATCAATATTCAGTTTATTGTCATAAAGTGCTGAAAAACGAACAGATGCAGAAGCGCTTCCTTTTATATGTTTTTCCTGCATTAGTTGTTGCCCGAAATTTTCAAACTGATAAAACATTTTACTTACATCAATATTAGAAAAAACAGCCTGAGACGCAACCTTAAAATTGTTTCCATCACTTCCATCAATTGAAACTGACGTTTCAATCTGTCCATCCATTGCTGAAAACTGTATTTTTTGGGTGGTTAGTTTCTGATCCTTCAGTACGATTTTACCATTTATATTCTTCGCCTGAAACTTACGGAAAACAATTTCTCCAACTTCTGCATCCAGGTAAAAAGAGGCTCGTTTAGAAAAATGCATATCATAAATGGTGTCTTTACTGCTGTTATCGCTACTAACAAATAATTCATCCAGGTTGATTTTTGAGGAACGCAGTTTAGCATCTACAATTAATTTCTGGTCTTCCACAAAATAATATGGAAATACATTTCTGAAAAAGCCAGTTAAAACGAAATCGCTTTCTGAAATTTTACCAGAAAGTTCAGAAATAATTAAATCATTGTTATCAAACAAAAGCTCTCCAGAGATGTCTTTATAAACAAGGGGATCATTCTTAAGGGAAAATTCAATACTGGATAAAACTATTTTACCTGAAGTTTTAGATTTTCTAAAATCTTCCGCAGTATATGTGTCCTTGCTTTTGAAAATACCAGAATAGGAAGCATCTATTTTTACCTTTCCATGGATGTTTTCAAGTGTATCGGATTGAAAAAAATCAGCAAGTTCAGCAAGTTCAAAAGATGAAACCGTGGAAAGTCTTACACTAGGGTTCTGAAAATCCCTGATGGAAAAGTCTCCTGAAAAATTTCCACTTCCTATTTGACAATTAAATTCATTTATATCTAAAAAAGAAGTTTTCTTTTTGCTGTCTGACCCGGAATTAAAACTTCCTTTTAAATTTATTTTTTCAACTTTAACCGAGGAGTTTTTATGTAGCATTTCACCCTTGTTAATTCCAAAATCGGCCAAAAACGAAGGGCTTTCATGTTCACTTGAATTTCCAGAAATGGTCCCGTTAAAATAAAAATTTCCGCTTCCACTGTAGCTGCTTGTATAGTTGCTGTAATTCTCTGGCAACAATGAAAGCAAGGATTTTATATTAATATCCTTGCCAATAATTTTTAAATCAATTCCAGTAAGCTCGTTTTGTTTTTCAATATTGCCATTTACAACAAAATTTAAATCAGCAACAGAGAGGTGTGAATTATTAATGGTATAACTGTTTTTTTCATTGTTAATATCCAACTCCAGATTGATTTTAAGGGGTTGCTTTTTAATATAATTAATATTTTCAAAATTAATTTGATCAGCAAAAAGACTGCTTTTAATTTTAAGCAAATAATGTTTGGATGAAAAATCCCCTTTTAATACCGTTTGCTCTGTTTTGAAAATTATTTTATCCTCCGATTTATAATTTGTGTAAAATACAGCAACATTCTTAAGCAGGACCTCATCAATTGAAAAAGAAATGTCCTGGTCCTGAGATTTTGGATCTGTTTTCCAAAAAATGAAGTTTTCTTCACCCTTTTGACCAATTACAGGTTTAATAATTGCATTATCAACTTGAATTTTTTTAAGGTTATACTTTCCTTTAAAAATTTCAAATAAATTAAAATGCAAGGAAATACCAGAGGCTTTTAAAAGGGTATCCTTGTTCGCTTTTTCAACTGATTCAATAATTACCACATCCGTAAATTCAACGGATCCGTATGGGAATTTTTTCAGGACAGAAAAATCAACATGCTTAACATCCATTTTTGTTAGCAGGCGTTGATTGATCTCATTTACAACCATACTTTTAACTTCCGCACCATAATATATTCCAATAAAAACACCCAAGGCTATAAACAGCAAAAAAATTGCTAAAAAGCCCAATAGTATTCTTTTCAATATTTTCATGCTCTGAAAATAATTTGTTTATATAAAGGTGCACCAACAGTGCTAACCAGTAAGTAGTATTGGTGCTAAAAGAAAATTATCAGGGAATCATTTTTAACATGGCAACTTCCTTGTCATTTAACATCCGGAATTTGCCTCTAGGAATATTTTTCTTGGTAAGCCCTGCAAAATATACCCTGTCAAGTTTTACGACTTTGTAGTCAAAATGTTCGAACATGCGTCTTACAACTCTGTTTTGGCCTGAATGAAGCATTATTCCCACCTCGTTTTTTGCTTCACCCACATAGCTAACCTCATCTGCCTTAACAGAAAAATCTTCAAGGTCCAAGCCTTTAAGCATTTTATCCATGTCTGATTTTTTAACCGGGGCATCTGTTTCTACATGGTATATTTTTTTAATTCCATGTTTTGGGTGGGTAAGTTTTTTTGCAAGATCACCATCATTTGTAAAAAGCAAAAGGCCGGTTGTGTTCCTATCTAACCTTCCAACAGGATAAATCCGCTCACGACAAGCATGTTGGATTAGTTCCATTACTGTTTTTCTTCCGCCAGGATCTTCCATTGTGGTAATGTAATCCTTAGGTTTATTCAACAATAAATAAACGTTTTTTTCTGTACGTAGAATTCCTCCGTTATATTTTACTACATCTCCTGGAGCAACCTGGTATCCTAATTCTGTTACTGGTTTCCCATTCACCGTAACCAATCCTGCTTCAATATGAATATCAGCTTCCCTTCTGGAACAAATACCGCTGTTTGCAATGTATTTGTTCAATCTTATCATTCCTTCTGTTTTTTGTTTCTTGTTGAATTCCAGCATTTTCTTTTTGCTATAGCCACGATTCTGGTACTCACCCTTTTCATTCATTTTTGGTGCAGGACGTGGCTTGCCCCTGAACTTGTCAAAAGGTTTTTTATCAGAGTCTCTGTCTGATGATTCGTTTTTTCTATCATAACCCTTCCTGTCTCCTGCCTTTTCATCTCTTCGCGGCATACTTCTGTCTGGTCTGCCAGATTCCGATCTGCCTACACCTTTCTCAAATGGCTTTTTATCGTAATTCCTTTTTTCATCATCTCTGCCAGCAAAATCATTCTTGCCACGAAATTCTTTTTTTTCGTTTCTTTCATCCTCTCTTTTATATCCATCTGATCGCTTATTGTCACCCTTGGTAAACCTTGGCTTGTTTTCTCCTGAAAAATCATCACGAAAAACTTTTTTATCTACTCCTTCACCATCGCGCTTGTACCCACCAGAGCGCTTATCCTCACTCTTTGCGAACCTTGGCTTATCGTAATCTCTTTTCTGAAAATCATCTTTGCCGCCAAAGGCTTTCTTCTCCCTGCTTTCTCCGCCTTCATCATTTCGCTTGTACCCACTGGAGCGTTTATCGTCACTCTTTGTGAATCTTGGCTTATCGTAATCTCTTTTTTGAAAATCATCTTTGCTGCCATAGGCTTTCTTCTCCCTGCTTTCTCCACCTTCATCATTTCGCTTGTACCCACTGGAGCGCTTATCGTCACTCTTTGTGAACCTTGGCTTATCGTATTCTCTTTTTTGAAAATCATCTTTGCTTCTGAAGTCCTTTTTATCTGCCCCATCCCCATCACGTTTGTAACCTGAGGAACGTTTGTCATCTGTCCTTCCGAATCTTGGCTTATCGTTATCTTTTTTTGTAAAACCATCCTTACTGCCATGGCTTTTTTTAGGCCCTTCAGATCCCCTGGTATTCCTGGCAGAGCTGCTTCTTCCTTCCTTTGAAGAGGAACGAGAATTAGCAGGACGGCTACTATCATTGTTTTTATTGCTTTTTTTATTAAACGTGTTCATTTTGAGTTGTTTTTGACCTTGGCAAAAGGAATTTTGCGGCAAAGATAGGATAGTTAATTTGATTATTCTCTGATAATTCGTCAATTCGTGGTTAAGACTATGATGAATTATCTAGTATATAACTCTGAAAGAGGTAGAATTAGTATATTATTCTGATCTAAGTTGGTAGAGCCAAAAAAATCAAAAGCTGAAAATTAATTGTATTTCTCCCTATTGTAACTTACAATGGTTTTAAATTGTAATTTTCAATTACTTTTTCCAAACATATTTTCAACCATGCCGAAAAATGCTCAGGATTGCTTTCAATTTCCTCCTTAAGTTTTTGCAAACTAATATATTTATAGGCTTTTGCCTCGCTTAAATCTGGCTTTGGCAAAGCATCGCTCTTCCCAAAATACACATGGTCGAATTCATGTTCAATTAAACCATTTTCAAATTGAATTTTATAAATAAAACTGAATTTGAATTCCAAGCTGCATCCCATACCCATTTCTTCGTTCAGCCTTCTTTGAATTACTTCTTTCATTTCTTCCCCATGGCAGGGGTGGCTGCAACAAGTATTGCTCCATAACCCTGCAGAATGGTATTTTTCATCTGCTCGTTGTTGCAATAACAATTCTCCCTTTGAATTAAAAACAAAAATCGAAAAGGCGCGATGTAGGGCTCCGGATTGATGTGCAGATAATTTATCAGAAACTCCAATTTCATTATCTTGATCATCCACCAGAATAAGTAATTTTTCCATGTTTAAAATTTTATCTTTTTACTCTAATAGAGGAAAAGGGGAGTTTTTTATCCCTTTTATTGTCCTAATAAAATCAAGTTCGATTTTATGTTTTTGAAAAAAAACGAATCTAATTATTGGCTAAACTATACCCTTTAGATGATTCCGACTACCAATTTTTGATTTAATCTTCTTGCTCTTCTACAAACAACTTACTGTGAGGATATCTTTGTAAGTGCAGTTCACGTGCTTTGCGGTAAAGCATATGTTTAAATTCATCTAAATTTTCTTTTAAATGAGCGGAAATAAAAATCACTGGATCAGTAATTCGTGCCATCCAAGTATTTTTTAAATCATCAAGGCTTTGGTTTTCCCTTGTAATCGGGCTAAGGTCATCTTCCTCTTTTTTAATGTAAGAAAAAGCATCAATTTTATTAAAAACCAGGATAGTTGGTTTGTTTACTGCATCAATTTCACGCAAAGTATCATTAACTACATTAATATGCGATTCAAATTCCGGATGAGAAATATCCACTACATGAATTAAAATATCAGCCTCACGCACTTCATCCAGGGTTGATTTAAATGCCTCTACCAGCTGTGTTGGCAATTTGCGTATAAATCCAACGGTATCTGAAAGCAAAAAAGGAACATCTTTTATAACCACTTTCCTAACGGTGGTATCAAGGGTTGCAAAGAGTTTGTTTTCTGCAAAAACTTCGGATTTGCTCAACAGATTCATTATTGTTGATTTTCCAACGTTTGTATATCCAACAAGTGCAATTCGAACCATTTCCCCCCTGCCCTTGCGCTGAGTTGCCATTTGTTTGTCTATGGTTCGGAGTTTTTCTTTAAGACGAGAAATTTTATCCCTGATTATCCTTCTATCGGTTTCAATTTCTGTTTCTCCCGGACCTCTCATTCCTATCCCTCCTTTTTGTCTTTCAAGGTGTGTCCAAAGCCTTGTTAGGCGCGGAAGTAAGTATTGGTATTGGGCAAGTTCAACCTGAGTTCGTGCTGAGGCAGTCCTTGCGCGGGCAGCAAATATATCAAGAATCAGATTACTCCTATCCAGGATTTTTACTCCTAAGACTTTTTCAACGTTTCTTAATTGCGAGGGTGATAATTCATCATCAAAAATTACCATGGAAATTCTATGTGCATCCACATAACCCTTGACTTCATTCAATTTACCTGTTCCTAAAAAAGTTTTAGAATCTGGTTTGTCCATTTTCTGCGTGAATCGCTTATCCGGAATAGCCCCTGCAGTTTCAGCTAAAAAGGCAAGTTCATCTAGGTACTCATTAACCTTTGCCTCATTCTGTCCCGAGTGAATTAAACCAATTAAAACTGCTGTTTCTGGTTCTTTTCCTGTATCAAAAGTATTTGCCATTTAGTCTTTTCTTAAAGTTTCAACATAAGTCACAATTGCCTGAGTTTCTTCGGAAGAAAGCACCTTGTTAAATGCCGGCATTGTGTTTTTTCCGTTGTTAATAATTTCCTTGATTTGGTTCCTGTCCATTTTTGTAACAGATAAATCAGAGGCCTTTTGAAGCATAAGTTTTCCATCGCCTCCATGGCATTGTATGCAATAGGCTTTATAAAGTGTCTCTCCGTGTTTCATTTGATCATAATCCAAAGCCTTCCCATCTGTATTAATCACAGAATCAATGCTTTTCTTTAAAACGATTTTCTTACCCATTTCTGCCAATCCATAAGCAAGTACAATAAACACAAATGACAATGTGCCTAATAATTTATTGTATCTTGAAAAACCGATTATACCAAGAGGAATTGCAGCAACAATGGCTATAAACTTAATAATTTGTATGTAGTTTACCGTTGGTTTTAGAACCAACATCCAAATTCCGGTTATAAGAAACAATGAAGAAACAACAATCTCTGTAACTTTCGACCATCTTCTAAAAGTATCCAGCTGATCTTTTTTATTCATCAGCAATAAAATCATCTTTATAAAATAAATGGCAAGAAAAATTGAAACAACTAGTCTGTGTGTATGTAATAATCCGGTGTACATAGTTTAAAGATTAAAATCTGGTTAATAAAATCCCAAATATATCAATAGAATTTCTCATAATAGATTTAACACAATTAATAAATATACAAATTTTTATACTTTTGTCCGCACCTTACTTTGCTCATAACAGGATTACTTGAATTTTCAATTGAATACAATGCTACTCTTTAAATACTTTGCGCTAATAAGATATGTATAAATACTACGTTATTTTATAAATTTTAATTCCATGAAAAATATTTTTCTTGCCTTAATTATCCTCTTTTCTTTTACAAACGCTTTTTCGCAGGAAACTTTTCCAGTTAACGGGGTAAAGGATAAAAGAGATTTAATTATGTATGCCTTTACCAATGCAACTATTGTATCAGATTATAAAACCATATTATCAAATGCTACTTTACTGATTCAGGATGGAATTATTGTGGCATCAGGAGCAAAAGTGGCTATTCCCAAAGGGGCTGTGATTGTTGACTTAAAGGGGAAATTTATTTACCCTTCATTTATTGATATTTACAGTAATTATGGTGTTCCTTTAGTAAGGAGCAATGAAAGAAGCGGACATAGAGAAGGCCCACAAATTGAAAGCAGTCAAAAAGGACCATACAATTGGAACGAGGCAATAAAGCCTGGAAAAAAGGCCACATTAATGTTTAAGAGCGATCTGAAAGAAGCACAAGAAATGCGCATTTTAGGTTTTGGTTCTGTTCTTACACACCAAGCTGATGGTATTTCCCGAGGCACATCTTCCCTGGTTTCTCTGGCTGATGATTCTGAGAATGTAACAACTCTTGCAGGCGAAGCCGCTGCTCACTATTCTTTCAGTAAAGGAAAATCATCACAGGATTATCCTTCTTCCCTTATGGGTTCAATTGCTTTGTTAAAACAAACTTTTTTAGATGCCCAGTGGTATAAATCACTTGCTTCAAACAAAGAATACAATACATCCCTGGAGGAGTGGAATAAGACTCAGAATCTTCCTCAAATATTTGAAGCTACAGATAAATTAACTGTTTTAAGGGCTGATAAATTAGGAGATGAGTTTAAAGTGCAGTATATAATCAAAACTTCAGGGGATGAGTATCAAAGAATTGAGGATGTAAAAGCAACCAATGCCGCTTTAATAGTGCCACTTAACTTTCCTAGTGCTTATGATGTGGAAGATCCTTTTGATGCAAGAATTGTTTCTATTGAAGATCTTAAGCATTGGGAAATGGCTCCTGCCAATGCAGGCATTTTGGAACAACAGGAAATTGATTTTGCCCTAACACTTGCCGATTTAAAAGACAAAAAGGATTTTTCGAAAAATTTACTTAAAGCTATTAAATATGGCATGAGTAAGCAAAAAGCGCTTCAGGCTTTAACAGAAACTCCCGCGCGGTTATTAAAAATGGAGCACAAAATTGGAGCTTTAAGGCCAGGAATGATTGCAAATTTTATTATTACCTCTGACACTCTTTTTACAGAAAAAAATATTCTTTATGAAAACTGGGTTCAGGGAAAACAATATAAAATACAAGACATTGCACTTGAAGATATTCGGGGGGAATATAGTTTAAATATTGGAAAAGAATTAATTTACAAACTGAAGATTTCAGGAGAAAACCTGCAACCAAAAGCAGAAATTATTTATGCCGACACAACCAACAAGCCTAAAGTTGATATACAGCGAACAGGGGAGTTAATTACAATTAGTTTTAATACAGAGGATAAAAAAGCAAAGGAAAGTATAAGACTAAGTGGTAAAATTAATTTCAAGAGTGCCATATGGGATGGAAAGGGACAATTAGCTGATGGAACCTGGGTAAATTGGTCTGCGGTTAAAAAAGGAAATTTTGACCCTGCTAATAAAAAAGATACTACTGATAAGAAGCCTGTTGAAATTGGCAAAGTAAGTTACCCATTTACCGCCTACGGATGGAATGTATTACCAGAGGCCAAAACTTACCTGATAAAAAACGCAACTGTTTGGACGAATGAAAAAGACGGTATTTTAAATAGCGATGTACTTATTAAAAATGGCAAAATAGCAGGGATAGGTGCAAATTTAGATACAACAGCAGCAATAATTATAGATGGAAAAGGCAAGCATCTTACACCAGGGTTTATTGATGAACATTCCCATATTGCAATAAGTAAGGGCGTAAATGAAGGTACACAGGCTGTAACCAGTGAAGTAAGTATTGCAGATGTGGTAAACTCTGAGGATGTAAATATTTACAGGCAGCTCTCGGGAGGCGTTACAGCTTCACAATTGTTGCATGGTTCAGCTAATCCAATAGGAGGGCAATCAGCCTTAATTAAACTTAGGTGGGGAATGGCTCCTGAGAAAATGAAAATAAATGGGGCGGATGGTTTTATAAAATTTGCTCTTGGAGAAAATGTAAAACAAGCAAATTGGGGTGATTCTCATCATGTTCGTTTTCCTCAAACAAGGATGGGCGTAGAACAAGTGTTTTATGATGCTTTTAGTCGGGCTAAAGAATATGAACAGGAATGGAAATCTTTTAATGATCAAAAACCAAAAGCAAAAGAAAAAGCAAATTTTCCAAGACGCGACCTGGAATTGGAAGCACTTGTTGAAATACTCAATAAAAAGCGCTTTATTAGCTGTCACTCCTATGTTCAGTCTGAAATAAGCATGCTAATGCATGTTGCCGACTCTATGGGATTTAAGATTAATACTTTTACACATATTTTAGAGGGATATAAATTAGCAGATAAAATGAAAGCGCATGGGGCCGGAGGTTCTACTTTTTCTGACTGGTGGGCTTACAAATATGAGGTAAATGATGCAATTCCTTATAACGCAGCTATAATGAATAAAATGGGAATTGTAACAGCCATTAATTCAGATGATGCGGAAATGGGAAGAAGATTAAATCATGAAGCTGCTAAAACTGTTAAATATGGAGGAGTTTCAGAGGAGGATGCTTTAAAAATGATAACTCTAAATCCCGCAAAACTTCTTCATCTTGATGACAAAATGGGCAGCATTAAAACGGGCAAGGATGCTGATCTTGTTTTATGGTCTGACAATCCGCTTTCTGTTTATGCTAAGGCAGAAAAAACTTTTGTGGATGGGATCCTGTTTTTTGATAGAAGCCATGATCTTGTTTTAAGGGAGGAAATGAAAAAGGAAAGATCAAGAATTATTAATAAAATGCTTCAGGCAAAAAAGGATGGTGAAAAAACACAAAAACCAGAAATAAAAAAACAAATAATTTACCATTGTGAAACACTTCATGACTCTGAAGAAGGTCATGAGCATTGAATAAAAAATGTTGAGAGGGCATTCCCTTAACTTTGAAAAAACTAAAAAAATGAGCTATTTTAATTCTAAGTTGCAAATGCATATTCCATATAAGTTATTTATTTTCTCTCTTTGGGTCCTTATTTCATCGGATATGTTAGCCCAGGGAGTTCCGGCATCGCCGGCTTTGGCCCAAAACAAAAGTATTTTGCTTAAAGGTGGGATTGTTCATACCGGAACAGGCCAGGTAATTCAAAATGGGGCGGTAGCTTTTACTTTAGGCAAAATAACCCAGGTAACAAACCTTGATATTCATAAGGTTAATGAGGGTGAATATGATGAGGTTATTGATGTTTCCGGAAAACATATTTACCCTGGTTTTATTGCTCCTAATTCTACTCTTGGCCTACGTGAGGTAGATGCGATAAGACCTACAAGGGATTTTAGTGAAACAGGCACATTTAATCCTAATGTCCGCTCAATAATAGCTTATAATTCTGAATCGCGCATAATTCCTACTCTTAAAAACAACGGAGTACTTTTAGCCCAAATAACTCCCCGTTATGGTCTTGTAACTGGCACTTCATCCATTGTTGAACTAGATGGATGGGATTGGGAAGATGCACTGTATAAAGAAAATGATGGTGTTCATTTAAACTGGCCCAATATGTTCTCAACAAAAGGATGGTGGGCAGAACCAGGACCAACAGAAAAGAGTACCGAATATGAAAAAAAAGTAAATGAACTTAAAGCATTCTTTAGTGATGCTAAAGCATATAGCGAAGTAGATATGCCAAAACAAAAAAACCTGAAATTAGAGGCAATGCGAGGTCTTTTTAACGGCCAGCAAAAGTTATATATTAATGCTGATTATGTAAAAGAGATTATGCAAGCTATAAACTTTGCAAGGGGCTTGGGAATTAAAAACATGGTAATTATAGGAGGTTCAGATTCCTGGTTGATTCCTGAAATGCTTAAAGAAAATAATGTTTCAGTAATTGTTACAAGACTACATTCCTTGCCTGTGCGTCCGGAAGATGATGTTGATCAACCTTATAAACTTCCTTTTCTTTTGCAACAGGCAGATATTTTGTATTGCCTGAATTATGAAGGAGATATGGAAGTAATGGGTACAAGAAACATTGGTTTTACTGCCGGTACTGCGGTTGCTTATGGCTTAACCAAAGAGCAGGCATTAATGGCAATAACTTTGAATACAGCAAAAATACTTGGAATTGATAAAACAACAGGATCCATAGAAATTGGTAAAGATGCAAGCATTTTTGTTTCCACAGGCGATGCCCTTGATATGCGCACCAATAATGTTGAATTTGCTTTTATCAGAGGGAAAAAACAGGATCTGGATGATCATCAGAAACAACTTTACAAGAAATTTTCTGCCAAATATAATGTTGAGAAATAACCATCAACAGGGGTAATTGTTAATGCCAGCAAAACTTAATCACTATTTTGTTTTGATTTTCAATACAAGGTTTTTTTCTTTGCGCTCTTTGCGTGAGCAATAACTTTGCGCCTTTGCGTGAACAATTTAAAACCCACCTCAAGGGGCAAATTAAAGTGCTTCGGCAACAACTTCCTGAACCTCGGGAATCATTCTTTTTAACAAGCCTTCAATTCCGGCTTTTAATGTCATGGAAGAAGAAGGACAGCCACTGCAAGAACCTTTCAAAGTAAGGGTAACTAAGCCCTCCTGATAGGATTTAAAATAAATTGCCCCACCATCCTGTTCAACTGCCGGACGAATGTATTCTTCAAGTAAGTCAATTATTCTGGCTTCTGTTTCATTTGTTGGTTCAACATGAGTAACTCCATGGTCTAAAGGATTCACATTACTGTTTTCATTCTCTTGTTGCTGGGGTAATTCATTGATTACCTCATTGCCATCGTTAAGGTATTGCTGGATATATTCTCTTAGTTCCAAAGTAATATCATTCCAGGATACAGCATCACTTTTTAAAACTGTAACGAAATTCCCTGTAATAAAAACACCCGTTACAAAAGGGAAATTAAAAAGTGCAAGTGCAAGTGGGGATCCTTTTGCCTGAGTCCTGTTTTTATATTCAACCGTATTCCCATTGCCAATTAACAACCTGTTACAAACAAATTTCATTGCAAGGGGATTTGGAGTGCCTTCGGCATATATAATTGCTGGTGTTTTTCTAGTTTCCATAATATTTAAACGATTAAGGGATTGTATTTATTGATTGCAAAAGTACCAAAAATAAGAACAGTCAATATTATTTTATAGAACAACGTTGCTTATTAATACCTTTGTTATATAAATGAAGGAGGCATTGAATGCAAAAACAAACAGACTTTTTAATTATAGGCTCGGGAATAGCAGGTTTAAGCTATGCCTTAAAAGTTGCAGAACATGGCAAGGTTACCATTCTAACCAAATCAAACCCTGAAGAATCAAATACGAAATACGCACAAGGAGGTATTGCTGTTGTTACCAACCAAACCGACAATATTGAAAAACATATTCAGGACACTGTAATTTGTGGCGATGGTTTGTGTACTGAATCTGTAGTAAGGATGGTAGTTTCACAGGCTACAGACCGTTTAAAAGAATTAATAGAATGGGGAACCAATTTTGACAAAACTACTGCCGGAGATTATGACCTTGCAAAAGAAGGCGGACATTCAGAAAATCGCATTCTACATCATAAAGATATTACAGGGCATGAAATTGAAAGGGCCTTACTTGAAAAGATTAATTCCCATCCAAACATTGAGATTCTTGATCATTATTATGCTTTAGAAATACTTACACAGCATCATTTAGGTGAATATATAAACAGTTCCAGCAAAAACATAAGCTGCTACGGAGTGTATGTTTTAAATTTAAAGACTACCGAGGTTGAACTTTTTTTAGCAAAAACAACGCTAATGGCAACAGGCGGCGCTGGCCATGTTTATCAAACAACAACAAATCCATTAATTGCAACAGGTGATGGCGTGGCTATGGTTTACCGTGCTAAAGGAAAGGTAGAGAACATGGAGTTTTTCCAGTTTCATCCAACTGCACTTTATAACCCGGGTGAAAATCCTTCCTTTTTAATAACTGAAGCAATGCGCGGGCATGGAGGAGTTTTAAAAACCAAAAACGGAAAGGTATTTATGCACAAATACGATAAGCGAAAATCTCTTGCTCCCCGTGATATTGTTGCCCGTGCAATAGATAATGAATTAAAGGTGAGGGGTGAAGATTTTGTTTACCTGGATTGTACATCCATTTCAAAAGAGGAATTGTTAAGCCATTTTCCAAATATTTATAAAAAATGCAAGAAAATGGGAATTGACATCTGTAAAGATTTTATTCCCGTAGTACCTGCAGCACATTATATGTGTGGAGGAATTAAAGTGGATCAAAACGGAAATACGAGCATAAAAAATTTGTTTGCAGTGGGTGAATGCGCCTCTACAGGCTTACATGGGGCCAACAGGCTTGCTTCAAACTCGCTGCTTGAAGCTATTGTATATGCTCACAATGCAGCCCTTTCTGCAATTGACCAGATGAAAAACACCACTATTTGTAAGGGTATTCAGGCTTGGAATACAGAGGGAACGGCAAATCCAGAAGAAATGGTGCTTATTACTCAAAGTCTGAAAGAATTAAAGGCCATTATGACCAATTATGTTGGCATTGTACGTTCCGATTTAAGGCTTAAAAGAGCCTTTGACCGCTTGCTGATTTTGCACAATGAAACAGAGGCATTGTATCAAAGAACTACGCTTTCATTAAACCTTTGCGAACTTCGAAACATGATAAAAGTGGGATATATAATTATTAAAACTGCAATGCAAAGAAAAGAAAGTGTTGGATTGCATTACAATATTGATTACCCAAGAAATTTAACCACAAAATCAGAATGAATAAAACTGTCCTTTTGTTAGGATTTGGCACAGTGCTTATTTTCGGGCTAAGTGGTATTTTTGTTATTGAATATTTTCAACAAAAAGAT
The DNA here is from genome assembly GCA_013696965.1 of Bacteroidota bacterium. Taxonomy (NCBI): domain Bacteria; kingdom Pseudomonadati; phylum Bacteroidota; species Bacteroidota bacterium. The sequence continues at coordinate 84,758 of JACCXN010000004.1, forward strand.
TTTGTTTCATTATTGTTAAAGGGTTGGAATATACCCCTTCAGTTATTAACAGGAATTTTGTTTGGTTTTATGATTGCTGAAATTGCCTGGTTTATTATTAACCGGGATTTTTTTATAAAAGAAAGAGCCTTTTACAAGGGATTAATTTCCAAACTTAATCTGAATTTTACCCAAATTCTTTTTATTTCTTTTTGTGCGGGAATTGGTGAAGAAATATTTTTTCGTGCAGCCATTCAACCATTTTTAGGCATTTTACTAACTAGCGTTATTTTTGTTGCCTTGCATGGTTATCTTAATCCCATTAACTGGAGAATCAGTATTTATGGGTCATTTATGGTACTAACAATGGTTGGTTTTGGTTACTTGTTCAAATATACCGGACTTTTTACGGTTATGGCTGCACATACCGTTTTTGATATTGTTTTGCTTAAAAAATTAGGCAATAACAAAGAAACTGTTGAATCGACTAATACTTAAATGTAAATGCTATTTTTTAGATTTCGCGCACAAAGACAACGAAGAAATCGTTCCCGAATTTAACGATTTTCTTATCTACAGCGTCTCTCTTGCTTAGGCTTTAAGGCCTTTTGACTTGTTCGTTTAATCAAATATTTTCTGTTTGAATTCCACCTTCACTTAAATCTACTACTTCGCCATTTTTTCGCAATTTCACTTTATACCTATTACTTTGTCTTAAAGGATATTTCAGGGAAAGAACTAAGGTAATAAGTAACCCAATCATAAATACGCCTCCCATATAGCCAAAAACAGCAAAAGCTTCTTTGGCTTCATTTCGTCCCATTTCCGGGCCAAATATTCCTGCAAAAAGCCATAAAAAAGGGTAAAGAAAACCACCTATTGCAATAAAAAAGGCAGAAACATTTTTAATGTTTTTTGGGGCAGAAAGGATGGATAAAAACAATAAAACAGCAAGACTTATTGATCCAATTCCCGTTGCATGAAAATGAAAACGTTGATAATACCTCCAGTTTTTCTCTTTTTCCGATTTAATGTAGTTTGATTTTTCTATATCATTGCTCATCTGAGAAATAACCGTATTTCTCTCTAGACCCTTTTCTATTTTGTTTTTAAAATATTCTTCATTGGCACCAAATAAAATAGCAATAAAAACACCAACTATTATGGTTAAAAGTGCAATTGAGAAAGGTGTTTTTTGTAGCATTGTTGAGTTTTTGTTTTTATTGGTTTTAAGCACTTTAAAAGTGTAAAGATAAACACCTTTACGCTGTTAATTATTGAATTTTAAATAATTTTTGTGCTTTTTTATTGAAATCCATAATGTCCGGTAAAAAAGAAAAGATGCTTAAAAGGTTATTCCTTTTTTAAAATCTCAATTTGCTTACTTGCTAATTAGCTCAAAATAGACTACTTTTGAAGAATAATGTCACTCGTTTTCAAAAATACGGCCTTTATTTTACTTGCAGTTTTCCTGCTATTGTCAAGCATTGGAGTATCTATAAACAAAATGATTTGTTTATCAGGAAACAAAACCACCTATTCTTTATTGGAAAAAAAATCTTGTTTTCCGATTGATGAAGACGAAAAAAAAACAGATTCAGATACATTTGATGCACGTTGCTGCGATTTTGTTTCTGGTTATGTCCATGTGGACCTTTTATCTTTTGAAGATCCATTAAAGCTTAAAGTTTCTCAAATTTTAATTGTTTTTGGTTTCGCGAAACAATTTCCTTTTGAATTGATCAATCCTGTCTTAACTCAGGGTTATACAGAAACTCCGCCATTAGCTTATGGCATCACTCTGCTTAAGTTTATAGGTATTTTCCGTATCTGATTTTTATTTTGAAAAACAGTAATTCAGGCTACTAATAAGCCTAATTATTCCCAGACCAAAATTTTCAAAATTTAAAATCATAAAACATGAAATTATTCTATTCAATAATACTCACTTTTGTTTTCATAATTCCTGCTTATACTCAAGGCGTACAAGGCATTGTTTATGAAAACAAAAACGGAAAAAACCTTCCTCTCCCGGGGGTAAATATTTTTTGGTTAAACACATATACAGGTACCGTAAGCAATCCTGATGGCACTTTTGAAGTAAACAATCCAGAGCGTTTTCCGGCAAAATTAATCGTAAGTTTTGTCGGGTTTAAAACCGATACTGTTGTTGTGGATAATCCTACCAGAATTACTGTTATTATGAAAAACTCAGTTGATTTAAAAGTTGTAGAAATTTCCGAAAGAATACAATCTACAAGCATTTCTTCCATGACATCAATTAATGTTGAAACAATTTCTTCGAAAGAGTTGCTCAAAGCGGCTTGTTGCAACCTTGCAGAAAGTTTTGAAACAAATGCTTCGGTGGATGTAAGTTATACAGATGCAGTTTCTGGAGCAAGGCAAATTCAAATGCTTGGTCTTGATGGCACTTATACTCAAATAATGACAGAAAACATTCCAGCCATCCGTGGACTAACTTCTTCATCTGGCCTTGGTTTTATCCCGGGAACATGGATTGAATCAATACAAGTAACAAAGGGTACAGGTTCTGTTATAAATGGATATGAGTCTTTAACCGGGGCAATCAATGTTGAATTTCAAAAACCTCTGGAAGCAGATCGGGTATTTGTTAATACATACGCAAACCACCGGGGCAGGTATGAATTAAATGTACATTTAGCTCATAAATTAAATGATAATTGGTCTACTCTTTTATTCACTCATGGTAGCACAGTAAACCAACGATTAGACCAGGATAAAAATGGTTTTCTGGATACCCCTTTGCTAAAACAAGTTAATGTTTTTAATCGCTGGCAATATACAGGGAAAGAAAAAAAAGTTTTTGCACAATTTGGTGTAAAAGCTCTTGCAGAAGAAAGAACAGCAGGACAAGTGTTTTTTAACCCTAAAACAGATTATGGAACCCAAAATGCATATGGAATAGGAATAGAAAGCAGGCAATTCGAAGCTTTCTCAAAAACAGGACTCAATTCTCAAGCCCGGCCTTTTAGAAGCCTTGGTTTAATAAGTAATTTCAAACATTATAAACAGGAATCCTTTTTTGGATTAAGAAATTACTCTGGCGAACAAAACACCGTTTATCTTAACCTAATATACCAGGATTTCATATATACAACGGATCATAAAATCAAGACTGGGCTTTCCTTTTTATCTGATAATTATTCTGAATCATACAACGACAGTGCCTTTTCAAGACAGGAGCAAGTACCAGGGGTTTTTGCTGAATACAATTACGATATAGAAAACAAGTATTCAATTCTTGCTGGAATAAGAGGGGACTATCACAGTATGTATGGTGTTTTTCCAACTCCCCGGCTTCACATTAAGTACCATTTTATGCCTAAAACATATTTCCGTTTATCCGCAGGGAGAGGATTCAGAGTTGCCAACATCTTTTCTGAAAACTCAGCAATAATGGCTAGTTCAAGAAGTATTCATGTAGGGGAAAACTTGCTTCCCGAAATTGGATGGAGCTATGGGGCTTCCTTTACTCATCACTTCAGTATTGTAAAAAAAGCAATTACCTGGAATACTGATTTCTTTCGCACTGATTTTATTAATCAAATTGTTGTTGATTACGACAGGAATATAAATCAAATACTTTTTTATAACCTTCAGGGTAAAAGTTATTCGAATAGTTTTCAAACAGAATTGATTATTGAGGCAATAGAAAACTTGGAGTTTAAAAGCGCATATAAATGGTATGACGTAAAAACAACTTACAATGAAGAATTACTTTCTAAGCCTTTGGTTTCAGGACATCGCGTACTATTAAATGCAACCTATTATTCCAAGTTTGACAAGTGGAAATTTGATGCTACAGCAAAATGGTACGGCAGTACCAGGATTCCAGGAGAACACTCATCCAACACTGAATTCCATTTGCCGGAACGCTCTCAATCATACTGGATTTTCCTGGCCCAGATTACGCGAAGCTTTAAAAAAATGGATATTTATTTGGGAGGAGAAAACTTATCGAATTTTATGCAACATAATCCAATAATTGCCCCTCAAGATCCTTTCGGTCCAGACTTTGATGCTTCCCTTGTATGGGGACCATTAATGGGAAGGGTTATTTATGCAGGCATCAGGGTTAAGATAAAATAAGAAAAATAAGGGGAAATTTACCTTGATAATGAATCCAAAATTAAAACAACTAGTATAAATTACACAAAATTAAAAACTTAAAACTATGAAAACACCAAAAATTATAATTCTAGCAGCATTAATTGTTTTTTCATTTACCACTAATGCTCAAGACAAGAAAAAAACAGAAGAAATAACCATTAAAACATCTGTAGTTTGTAACATGTGCAAATACAATGTTGAAAAAGCCATGGCTTATGAAAAAGGAGTTAAAAAATCAAACGTGAAAGTGCAGGAACAAACTGTTACAATTCTATTTGATCCCAAAAAAACATCTCCGGAAAAAATAAAAAAAGCAATTACGATGGCTGGTTATGATGCAGATGAAATGTTAGCCGATCCGAAAGCCTACGAAAAATTAGATGCTTGTTGCAAAAAAGATAATGAAGTGCATGAATAATTGAACCTAATCCTGAAATTTAAAAAGGAACCATTAAAATAGTGTAGTTCCTTTTCAATTGGTATTGAGAAAAATTATCTTTTGATTCTTATAAATAAAGTATGTGTTTCAAACCTTCAATATCTTGTTTTTCCTTAACAATACAACTGATTTACCAAGTTTTACCATTTTTCAAGCAGACTATTACAATACTTGTAAATGGTAAAGGGTTTAAATTTATAGCGAGGATAAGAATAAAAGCACCAAATATGGAAGAAATATTTTTTGCATTACCACAACACGAAGAATCTTGAAACTCCTTATTAACTTTTAAATTTATGCTGCTAATAAAGCATCACATCAATATTTTAGTCAAAAATTCAATCAAAATAAATGAAATTAAATTCAATTAAACATTAAATAAAAAAGGAGCTACACTATATTAGGCCACTGAAAAAGCTAACCCCGAAGGGGGTGACAGGATTACAGAAAATAACAACAATTAAAACCAAAACCCCGAAGGGGTGTTATAAAAATAAACAATCAATAATTTCACCCCTCCGGGGTTGAACTGGAATTAAAAATATTAATCTATAATTGTATCATCCCTTCGGGATTAGCTTTTTCAGTGGCCTCACACTATGCAGTTCCCATTTTTGTAAGTAAAAATCTTTATCGAATAAGAGTTACTGTTCCGGTATGTTCATAAGGCTTACCATCTAGCCCTTCTGCTTTTATCATTACAAAATAAGCTCCATCTGCAGTCTCTTTTCCAGATACTTTTCCGTCCCAGCCAACATTATAGTCATCAGAAACAAATACTAATTTTCCCCACCTATTGTAAATTGAACAGCTGTAACTCTTTAAGCCTCTGCTTTTTACTTTAAACATGTCATTTTTACCATCTCCATTCGGAGAAAATACGTTAGGGATTTCTAAAAATGAATCACTTTCAACTAATATGCTTATGCTAAAAGTATCCGGACAATTTGCAAGACTACTGTAGGCTATAAGTATTACCTCATAGCTTCCACCTTCTGTATAGGTATAACTTGTGTCTTTTTGAGTTGAACTTATTCCTGTTCCAAAATGCCAGATATAATTATTTGCAAAAAAAGATTGATTTAAAAAGTTTACATTATGTGGAGTAATTCCAGTTAATGGAGTAGCAGTAAACAAAGCATCTGCATAATCAATTGTCGCTGTTGTTTGTGAGGCGGCACTTTCACAACCATTTACAATAACCGAAAGATAATAACTCCCTACATTCTGAGCGCTTAAATTGTTTATTAATGGATTTTGCTGGCTGGATGTAAAACCATTTGGCCCTGTCCAACTATAGGTTGCATTTGTAATAGTTTCTGCATTAAGTTGTAGACTAGTTCCCGCGCATTGTGGATTATTAGCTTGAACTACTGGAGCAGCTGAAGGAGGATTAATAACGACATTAGTGGTGGCAGGAGAGCTGGTACAACCGTTTATTGTTAAGGTTGCTGAATAGATCCCTGCATGGCCAAACAAATAAACATTGTTTATTTGTGGGTCATTTCCTGGTATTGGAGCACCTGATGGATTTGTCCAGTTAACAGTTCCATTAGTTACTCCCGATATTAAATTTAAAGTTCCTCCCGAACAAATTGGTGAGTTAGATGTTGGACTTGGAGGCAATGGTAAGGCTTGAATAGTAACTATTACAGGTTCAATGTCTGTACAACCAGATGCTGAAGATTGTATATAATAAGTGCCACTTACACTTACAGCATTTGGGGATGTTAAGCTTGTTGTTGCTCCAGCATCCGTCCAATAAGTTAAAGTTCCTGAGCCTGTGCTTCCTGAAGTTGCTGATGCTGCAGTTATATCTACCGTTGCTGGGGAACAAACTGCCGCAGGATTTGTAATTGAAAGTACTGGCGTGGTATTAATCACAACAGTAACAGGTTCAATGTCCGTACAACCAGATGAAGAAGATTGTATATAATAAGTGCCACTTGCACTAACTGCACTTGGGGATGTTAAGCTTGTTGTTGCACCAGCATCTGTCCAATAGGTTAATGTTCCTCCACCTGCGCTGCCAGCCGTTACTGAAGCATTAGTTAAATCAATAGTAGATGGTGAACATACAGCAAGTGGATTTGTAATTGAAAGTACTGGTGTGGTATTAATGATAACAGTAACAGGTTCAATGTCTGTACAACCTGATGCTGAAGATTGTATATAATAAGTGCCGCTTGCACTTACAGCATTTGGGGATGTTAAGCTTGTGGTTGCTCCAGCATCTGTCCAATAAGTTAATGTTCCTGCGCCTGTACTTCCTGAAGTTACTGTTGTTGCAGTTATATCTACCGTTGCTGGAGAACAAACTGCCGGAGGATTTGTAATTGAAAGTACTGGTGTGGTATTAATCACAACAGTAACAGGTTCAATGTCAGTACAACCTGATGCTGAAGATTGTATATAATAAGTGCCACTTACACTTACAGCATTTGGGGATGTTAAGCTTGTTGTTGCTCCAGCATCTGTCCAATAAGTTAAGGCTCCTACGCCTGTACTTCCTGAAGTTACTGATGCTGCAGTTATATCTACCGTTGCTGGAGAACAAACTGCCGGAGGATTTGTAATTGAAAGTACAGGGGATGGATTAATAGTAACAGTAACAGGTTGAATGTCTGAACAACTTGATACTGAAGATTGTATATAATAGGTACCGCTTGCACTAACCGCACCGGGTGATGTTAAAACTGTTGTTGCACTGGAATTTGTCCAATAGCTTAGTGTTCCTCCACCTGTGCTGCCAGCCGTTACTGAAGAGGTAGTCAAATCAACAGTAGAGGGTGAACATACAGCAAGTGGATTTGTAATTGAAAGTACAGGTGTGGTATTAATGATAACAGTAACTGGTTCAATGTCTGTACAACCAGATGCTGAAGATTGTATATAATAAGTGCCGCTTGCACTTACAGCATTTGGGGATGTTAAGCTTGTGGTTGCACCAGCATTTGTCCAATAAGTTAAGGTTCCTGCGCCTGTACTTCCTGAAGTTACTGATGCTGCAGTTATATCTACAGTTGCTGGTGAACAAACTCCCGGAGGATTTGTAATTGAAAGTACAGGGGATGGGTTAATAGTAACAGTAACTGGTTCAATGTCTGTACAACCAGATGCTGAAGATTGTATATAATAAGTGCCGCTTGCACTTACAGCATTTGCGGATGTTAAACTTGTAGTTGCACCAGCATCTGTCCAATAAGTTAAGGTTCCTGCGCCTGTGCTTCCTGAAGTTACTGAAGCATTAGTTAAATCAACAGTAGATGGTGAACATACAGCAAGTGGATTTGTAATTGAAAGTACTGGTGTGGTATTAATGATAACAGTAACTGGTTCAATGTCAGTACAACCAGATGCTGAAGATTGTATATAATAAGT